>NZ_CALSFT010000002.1:1200000-1500000 GCF_943736995.1 Sporosarcina sp. Marseille-Q4943
TTCCGGTTTACGACTTTCGAGAAAGTTGAGGAAATGCCGCTCATTGTCGTGAAAAAGGATGGTACGCGGGAAGAATTCAGCAGTGAAAAATTGTTGAGAGGTTTAATTCGGGCATGTGAAAAGCGTCCGGTGGATCTCGAAGCAGTGAAAAATATTGTTTATTTAATAGAAAAAGAATTAAGAAGCTCAGGGACTGTCGAAATCGATTCGAAGGACGTCGGTGAAATGGTGATGGAAAAATTGGCCGATGTCGATGAAGTCGCCTATGTCCGGTTCGCTTCTGTTTACCGTCAATATAAGGATATAAACGTTTTTATCGAAGAACTGCAAAATTTGCAGAAGAAAAACGATGAAAACTGATTAAAGGAAGAGGGGTTCCGACAAAATGCTTTACCAAGAATTACAACCAGTCGATACATTTACAATCAAATTGTCACACCCATTTTCGGATTATGACCGGCAACTCCTCACATTGTTCTACCAACCATTGATCGGTCCTGATGCCATGAGTCTTTTCATGTCCCTTTGGGCTGATGCAGAGCATGAAAAAGAAGTTGAATTTAATCATTATTACTTAATGAATTTATTAACAATGCCATTAGTCAAAGTATTCGAAGCGAGGATCACCCTTGAAGCGATCGGCCTGTTGCGTACATATTGCAGACAAGATATGCAGGATCGCGCTTTCTGCTATGAATTGTTACAGCCGATGGATGCGAAGTCATTCTTCGAAGACCCGCTATTATCGACCTTTCTTTTCAGCAAGGTCGGCGAACAGGCGTATCGCAGTCTGAGGGCTCGTTTTGCAGTCGAAGACCAGCTGGATGGAGAATACAAAGAAGTGTCTCGCACCTTTTTGGATGTATTTAAGCCTATCCGTTACAGTGCATCCGAAGGGTTGGAAGAAGGTAGTCAAATGAAGGGGCGCAATGAATCAACAGGTATCCCGTTCGCTTATTCTGATTTCGATTTCAATCTGTTCCGTGCAGGACTTTCCGAACAGATGGTGCCGAAATCATCTCTCGCGACAGTGTCGAAGGAATTGATCGAGAAACTCGCCTTCCTCTATTCATTGACTCCGCTCGATATGCAAAAAGTCGTCATGATGGCGATTGATGGAAACACAATGAAGATTCCGGAAGACCGACTGCGAAAAGCGGCTGTTGATTATTATAAGATGAATATTTCACAAACGGCTCCGATCCTCGAAAAAGTGTTCACGAAACAACAGGATATGCCAACCGAGGAACCTCAATCACGGGAAGATAAATTCATTTTCTATATGGAAAATACGTCGCCTCGAGAAATGCTGAGAGACTACACAGGAAAAGAACCGCTTCCGGTTGACGTTCAACTCGCAGAAAGGCTTGTGACTGTCCATGGCTTCCCGGTAGGTGTTGTCAATGTACTGCTGCACTATGTAATTATTCGCAATGACGGCAAAATCACAAAAAACTATGCGGAAAGAATAGCGTCGCATTGGGCGAATAATAAAATTGCGAACGCTAAACAAGCTATGGAAATTTCTCGAAAAGAACATGACCAATATATTAAATGGCAAAATGAAGGAAGTAAGAAGAAACCGTCATCCCGAAAACCGTCAAGAGTAGAAAAGGTACCGGAATGGTTTTATAAAACCGATAATGACAAGGAACAGCAACCTCCAGCCAATACAGATCCGGACGTCGATGAAAAACGCCGTCAGCAGCTGCAGGAAAAATTGAATGCAATGAAAAGCGGGGTGAAATAAGTTGGAGCGAATCGGAAATACAATGAAGCGCGTGTTCAATGCTTCTGAACTGACAGCAAGATATGAACAATTACGGAATGAAGTGATGGAGTCACCTGGCGTCCAACAATTCATTACCGAGCATTCGAATGAAATCGATAAAGCGGTCGTGGACAAAAGCTTAGGGAAATTATATGAATATGCGACAGCTTCCCACCATTGCGATAAATGCCCGAATGTCGAAGGGTGTGTCAATGTGATGAAAGGGTTCGAACCGAAACTTGTGCTAAGCCAAGGTTTCATCGATCTCGACTATATAAAATGCCCGAATAAGCTTGTGGACGACGAACGCCGTAATGTGACCAATATGATCGACAGCATGCATATGCCGAAGGATGTAATGGAAGCGCGTCTGCATGACGTGGATTTGGAACATGACAACAGCAGAATTATTGTCGTTGAGGCCGCTGCGCAATTCCTGAGTGAAGTAAGTGAAACGGGGGAGCTTCCTGAACGGGGGCTTTATATTTACGGTCCATTCGGGACAGGCAAGTCCTTTATTCTCGGTGCGCTAGCAAATGAGCTTGCCAACCTTCGCATCCGGACAGTTGTCGTTTATATCCCCGAATTCCTGAGGGAAATGAAGCAATCGATCCAAGACCAGACATTGAATGAAAAAATCGACTTTGTGAAAAGGGCTCAAGTGCTTATGCTCGACGATTTTGGAGCAGAGTCCATGTCCGCTTGGGCACGTGATGAAGTGATCGGAACGATTTTGCAATACCGCATGGCGGAAAAATTACCGACATTCATCACCTCCAATTTCAATTTTGACGAGCTGCAACACCATTTGACGTACACACAGCGCGGTGAAAAAGAAGAGGTTAAAGCTGCGCGTATTATGGAGAGAATCAAATCGGTTGCCAAGCCTGTCCAGTTGAAAGGGAAAAACAGAAGGAATGTGTAAGGGGATTTATCCACTTGCAATTATCTGAGACTTTCCTTATACTTATGGATATCATATTTAAAAATGTGTTGAAGAGGACATGAATCGGTTCACCCACTTACAGAGATCAGGGTCGTTAGGCTGGAAGCCCTGAAGTGCAGAGGATCGATTTACCACCTTGGAGCAGCATCGGTGAAAAGACTTAAGTAGCCGATGACGGACCCCGGCCCGTTAGCCGTTTCAAGCTTCATCTTTCCGGTTGAATGACCGGATGGAAGGAAGAAGGGTGGAACCACGAACAACAGCTTCGTCCCTTTATAGGGATGGGGCTTTTTTTGTTTAAAAAAACAAGTAAGGAGTGCTGACAATGGCAGAGAATATTCAACTGAAATTCCCAGATGGGGCGATAAAAGAGTTTCCGAAAGGCACAACAACAGAAGAAGTGGCAGGCTCCATCAGCCCGGGGCTTAGAAAAAGCGCACTTGCCGGCAAAATCGGTGACCAGCTCATCGACCTGAAAACGCCGATTGAAGAAGACGGCGATATTGCAATCATTACACCACAATCACCGGAAGCATTAGAAATTCTGCGTCATAGTACTGCGCATCTACTAGCACAGGCAGTTAAAAGAAAATTCCCGGACGCCAAGTTAGGAATTGGCCCGGTCATCGACAACGGATTCTACTACGATATCGATTCACCGACACCAATTACAGCTGAAGACCTTCCTGAACTTGAAAAAGAAATGAAGCGGATCATCGGTGAAAATCTTCCAGTCACACGAATTGACGTGTCTCGTGATGAAGCGGAAAAGCGTTTTAAAGAAATTGAAGATCCATACAAGATCGAACTGCTAGAAGCGATTCCGGAAGGCGAGCAAGTTTCCATCTATGAACAAGGCGAATTTTTCGATCTTTGTCGAGGCGTCCATGTTCCTTCGACGGGCAAACTGAAAGAATTCAAATTATTGAGCATCGCAGGCGCATATTGGCGTGGCGATTCGAAAAATAAAATGCTCCAACGGATTTACGGAACAGCATTCTTTAAAAAGGATGAGCTTCAAGAACATCTCCGGATGCTGGAAGAGGCGAAGGAACGAGATCACCGCAAAATCGGGAAGGAATTGAATTTATTCACGAACTCCCAAAAAGTCGGTCAAGGCCTTCCGCTTTGGTTGCCGAAAGGTGCTACGATCCGCCGCATCATCGAACGCTACATCGTCGATAAAGAAGTGAAGCTTGGCTATGATCACGTCTATACACCGGTACTAGGGAGCGTTGAACTTTACAAGACATCAGGTCACTGGGGACACTACCAGGACGGCATGTTCCCTGTCATGAGCATGGACAATGAAGATCTCGTTCTCCGTCCGATGAACTGCCCTCATCATATGATGATCTATAAAAATGGCATTCACTCCTATCGTAACTTGCCAATCCGCATTGCGGAGCTCGGCACGATGCATCGCTATGAAATGTCAGGTGCTCTATCGGGTCTGCAACGTGTACGTGGAATGACATTGAATGATGCACATATTTTCGTTCGCCCGGATCAGATCAAGGAAGAATTCAAGCGGGTCGTCCAGCTCGTTATCGATGTCTATAAAGACTTCAATATTAATGACTATTCGTTCCGTCTATCGTATCGCGATCCGGAAGATACAGAAAAATACTTTGACGATGACGAAATGTGGGAACGCGCACAAAGCATGCTAAAAGAAACGATGGACGAAATGGGTCTTCCTTACGTGGAAGCAGACGGAGAAGCAGCCTTCTACGGACCAAAACTAGACGTGCAAGTGAAAACGGCAATCGGCATGGAAGAGACACTTTCAACTGTCCAGTTGGACTTCTTGCTTCCTGAACGTTTCGATCTCACATACGTCGGAGAAGACGGCAAGCATCATCGCCCAGTCGTCATTCACCGTGGCGTAGTTTCGACTATGGAAAGATTCGTCGCATTCCTGATCGAAGAATACAAAGGCGTATTCCCGACATGGCTAGCACCAGTTCAAGTCGAAGTAATCCCGGTCTCACCGGAAGCCCATTTCGACTATGCAAACGAAATTAGGGAAAAACTTGTCGCAGAAGGATTCCGAATCGACCTCGACAGCCGCGATGAAAAAATCGGTTACAAGATTCGTGAAGCACAAGTACAAAAAATCCCTTACATGCTCGTCCTCGGCGATAAAGAAGTCGAATCCGGCGAAGTGAACGTAAGGAAATACGGCGAACAAAAATCCGAGAGCATGCCATTCGATGATTTCTTGAAGCTAATAAAAGCTGATGTATCACACGATAATTAATAAAAATGGTTGTAGAATAATTAGTGTTGATTAATAGGAAACACCGTTAATTGAAGCGGAAGGCGGCGACTCCAGTGGGAATAACATGAGCTGAAGACCCCGCAACGAAGCGAAGCGGAGTGAGGAGGCTGAAGCCATGCCCACGGAAAGCGTCCGCCTGAAGCGGAAATTAACTGTACTTCGATTTATGTTTTAAAGTTTTATGTTGACAATGAAAGTTCAAGATGATAGACTTATTAAGGTTAATGAATACAGTTTGTGGTATAAGAAGGAGCTGCCCGCTTCTCACCTGATCGACGCATACCGTTGTTGACAGGTCAGCACATGAGTGAACGTGCCGTGCATGCTAATGCACGTACACATAAGCGGGTAGACAAAAGTTGCTTTTGTCTACTTTTTTTATTGTCCGGCTCTTATTAAACGAATGAACAATGGGACCGTCGGAATGCTGGACGGTGTACCCAAACCGTGTATTCGCGAGACAACATTCGGAGGTGGATTACTATTAGCAAAGACATGTACGTAAATGAGGGCATCCGTGCCCGCGAGCTTCGCCTCATTGACCACAACGGCGACCAGCTTGGAATCAAAACACGCAACGAGGCACTTGACATTGCAGCACGTGCGAATTTGGATCTTGTCCTTGTCGCTCCAACAGCAAAACCACCGGTAGCCCGTGTCATGGACTACGGTAAGTTCAAGTTTGAACAACAGAAGAAAGAACGTGAAGCGAGAAAGAACCAGAAAGTCATCAACCTCAAAGAAGTGCGTTTAAGCCCTACAATTGATGAGCATGATTTTCAAACAAAACTTCGCAACGGTATCAAATTCTTGCAAGCAGGGGACAAAGTAAAAGCGTCTATCCGTTTCCGTGGTCGTGCAATTACGCACAAGGAAATTGGACAACGTGTATTGGACCGCTTTGCAGAAGAATGCAAAGAATTCTCAACGGTTGAAGTAAAACCGAAAATGGAAGGCCGGAGCATGTTCCTAATACTTGCCCCGACTGCCGAAAAAAAGTAACGCGAACGATTTAGGAGGAACAGATCATGCCAAAAATGAAAACTCACCGCGGATCCGCGAAACGTTTCAAGAAAACTGCAACTGGTAAAGTGAAACGCGGCCGTGCATACACAAGTCACCTTTTTGCCAACAAGTCTACAAAAGCGAAACGCCACTTGCGTAAAGCTGCACTTGTTTCTTCAGGCGACTACAAACGTATCCGTGAAATGATCACATACATGAAATAATCATTTTTAAAATTCCGTTCAAAGAGTACGATGTACGAAGGCGTGGCGACATACGTCAGCCCAAGTTCACCATATCCTCTTTTTGAACCACTATTACAACATTCTTTAGGAATAGCAGGAGGTAATGAACTATGCCACGCGTAAAAGGTGGAACAGTGACGCGCAAGCGCCGTAATCGAGTATTGAAATTAGCTAAAGGCTATTTTGGATCTAAACATAGACTTTACAAAGTAGCAAACCAACAGGTCATGAAATCATTTAACTATGCATACCGTGACCGCCGTCAGAAAAAACGTGATTTCCGTAAACTATGGATCACACGTATCAACGCGGCAGCACGTATGAATGGTCTTTCATACAGCACATTGATGCACGGTCTTAAAGTGGCTGGCATCGAAGTGAACCGCAAAATGCTTGCTGACCTTGCAGTAACAGATGCACAAGCATTTGCACAACTTGCAGAAACAGCAAAAAAATCAGTCGCAAAATAAGCGATTGATTCAATATAGAGCCCCGCGCCGTTTACGGCAGCGGGGCTTATTGTTTTGCTTTTAAAAATAGGAAAGAAAACTTATGAACTTAATATAGTTCTTCTTCCTAAGTCCAATCAATAAAGTGTAGAATAGGGGATAGGGAGTTGAATATATGAATGTTATGATTATCAGCTGGATCATATTTATATCAATCTGGTCTTTTATCACAATGGGATATGATAAGAAGCAATCGAAGAAGCGTCGGCGCAGGGTGCCTGAGAAGACATTATGGCTACTTGCCATCGTCGGTGGTGGTATCGGTTCGTATTTGGGCATGATGGCATTCAGCCATAAAACGCGCCACACAGAATTCCGGATAGGCTTTCTGCTGCTCGCATTAATCTACATAGGAGTCATCATCTACCTGCTAGGCATTGATCCATTCGGTGGAAATAGTGCATAAATAAATAAGAAAAGCCCGCTATGTTAACGGGCTTTCATCAACGCTTCAATTGGGTTTTTCCAACTGACTTCAGCTTTCGGATAATTGGAAGTGATTTCGGAAGACAAGAAATGAAAATCATCTTTTGTAAACCCTTGAAGCTTCGTTTCATCTTTCACCCAAACGAAAATAGAAACGACATCAAAGGAGTCTTCCGTAGTCCCTAAATATTTTTCACCTTCAAAGAGGGCACCTTTATATGTGATAAAGAAGTTCTTCCTAACATTTTTTACATCATCATAGAAGTAATATTGCTCTTGTTCATACGCCTCGTCCAATTTCCGTTTCGGATCCAGTAAATAGCGGATACCGCGATAAAATAAATAGACGATGAATGCAATGATGACAAAGCGGATCAACAATCCCATAACAGCATCCCCTCACAAAAATAGATATAGTCTTCTACTTATACGCACGAGATTCAGTTTGGTTTCAAGATATTTACGCTTTTGGAGGTTTTTTAATGGAATTGACGAAATTATTCACGATGCAGCGGGAACTGGATGCGTACATCCAAAAGAAACAATTCGTAAGCAATGATGTTTTCAAAGAAAAAGGGCTGGCTCTTCTCGTCGAACTTGCAGAATTGGCCAATGAGACAAGGTGTTTTAAGTTTTGGAGTTCAAAGGGACCATCTGAGCGAAAAGTTATATTGGAGGAATATGTAGACTCGATTCATTTTCTTCTATCTTTAGGAATCGAAAAAGGTTTAGATACGTTGAAAGTGTGGCCAGAAGGCGAAGTGGAAGGGGATTTGACTGACGTCTTCATGCAAACAATGTCCGCTATCCAAAAATTTATGATGCACACAGATAAGGAAAGCTATGAAAACATATGGATTCACTATGGAGCAATAGCAAACCGAATCGGTATTTCCTATATTGAAATAATGGATGCGTATTTGGAAAAAAACGAAGAAAATTATAAGCGCCAGCAAACCGGTTACTGAATATTTAATAGAAAAATAAATTAAGATTGACAGAAGGAACTAAGAAAAATAATATAGAGATAAGTAAATAGGAGGAGGCATCACCGTGAACGATTGGAGTAAAGAAGACTTTGGTATCAGATTAAAGGCCTTGAGAGAGCAAAGAGGCCTATCAATGATGGCGTTTGGAGCGGCAATCGGCACATCCGCCAGTAGAATCAAAGATTGGGAGAAAGGTAAGAATGCCCCTTCCGCAGCATGGATTGCAAAAATATCCGAGAGATTCAACGTTTCAACAGATGAATTGATTTTGGGAGACCCTAGAACTTCACGTGCATTCACTGCAAGCAGTTCTTCGAATGTTGATATGCTGTATGAACGGCTGCGCGAGAATTTGATCATTGTGAAAGATGGGGATGAGCAGGACGGAAAACTGGATCAGCTTTACAGCTCAATAGATGCAGAGAATAAAGAACGTTATCGGAGCGGGAGAGGGAGAAGGCTCGCGGAGCGTGAACTTCTTTCCATTCTGACGGAATTACCGAAGAAGGACGTACTCGAATTATTGGAGCTTGCAAAAGTAAAGAAACGTTGGCTGTAAGCTGAATGTCCGTAAGAAAACGAAGAAAACGCCATGGCATCCTGTTATTCTTTATCCTATTATTGCTGTTTGGACTATATCTTTATAAAGAGAATACGACCTTCGGAGTAACCATGGTAGAAATTGAAGTTAACGGTCTTCCTGAAAGCTTGAATCATTTCCGCATTATCCAACTTTCCGATATCCATGATTCGAAGTTTGGTGAAAGCAACTCTGACTTAGTGAATAAAGTGAATGGCTTGTCGCCGGACGCTATTTTCATTACAGGTGATTTCATTGACCGGAACCGATATGACCTGGATCAGAGTTTAGAAATCGTCAAACAGTTGCAAGATGTAGCGTCTTTTTATTTTGTCACTGGTAATCATGAAATTTCTACAAATGACGAAGAGCATATTAAAAATGAGCTGACGGAATTAGGCGTGAAAGTATTATCAAATGAGTCGGTGTTAATTGGTAACGGGGAAGGTGAACAGATTGCCATCGGTGGCATTGAGGATCCATTGTCCAGCAATCTGGATGAGAAGGAGTATGTTGAACAAGTCATAAATGAAGCATTTCAAGACATTCCGGATGAGATGTTCAAAATCCTGTTATCGCATCGACCCGAACAGTTTAATGTGTACGTTGAACGTCAAATAGATCTCATTTTCAGTGGGCATGCCCACGGAGGGCAAATCCGTATTCCAGTCATTGGAGGATTGGTGGCACCGGGGCAAGGATGGTTCCCGAAATACACATCCGGCGTGCATGAACTGGACGGGACCATCATGGTCGTAAGCAGAGGTTTAGGCAACAGCCTCGTTCCAGTACGAGTGTTCAATCGCCCTGAAGTGATTGTCGTAACATTGACATCATCAACTAAATAGCAAGTAGCTGCACAGCGCAAAGGAGATTTCTTCTTTGCGTTTTTTAATTGTTATCGATATGAAAATAATTGGCGGATGTTGTATGATAGAATAGTATACAATTCATAGAATATTTTAACGGGGGTTGTCGTGTGAAGGCGGTCATTCATGTAAATGGTCAATTGAAAATTGATGAAATGCAAGAGCCGATTGCTAGGAATGGTGAAGTCGTCGTTGCATTGCATGCCGCGGGGTTGAATCGGAGGGATATTAAAGTACCCGAACGCCGGGGAAGTGTGGCGGAACCGCTTATACTCGGTTCCGACGGGGCGGGGGTCATCGAATCAATCGGAGAAGGCGTGGACAACTGGTCGGTTGGTGATGAGGTGATCATTAATCCATCGTTGCGTTGGTTCGAACAAAGCGCAGCACCGCCAGAAGGATTCGACATTTTAGGTATGCCTGACCATGGCACGTTTGCAGAGAAAATTGCCATTTCCGCCGATCAGATTGAGAGAAAGCCTGACAATCTATCAATGGACGAAGCATCTGTACTTGCTTTAGCTGCGTTAACAGGCTATCGAGCCTTATTTACACAAGGTGAATTGAAAAAAGGGGATACAGTCTTCATTCCGGGAGCTGGGAGTGGAGTTGCAACATATCTCATCCAGTTCGCCAAAAATACGGGAGCACGTGTTATCGTCAGTTCACGTTCGGAAGAAAAGCGAAAGAAGGCATTGGAGCTAGGCGCTGATTTGGCGATTGATACGAACGGTGATTGGGCAGAGGCTCTAACGAATGAAACAATCGACCTTGTTATCGAGAGCGTCGGAAGGGCCACATTTAACCGTTCGTTAGAATTGCTGAAGCCGGGTGGAAGGATTGTTGTATTCGGAGCAACGACTGAAGATGTGATCGAGTTGGATCTGCGAAAATTCTTCTACGGTCAATATCAGCTATTCGGCTCCACGATGGGCAGCAGGGAAGAGCTGCGGGCGATGTTGAAGCATGTTGAGGAATTTGGAACGAAACCTGTCATTGACAAAGTATACCGTCTAGAAGACGGTTTGGAGGCTTTCCAGGACTTGGAGAGCAGTGAACAATTCGGGAAACTTGTTTTGCGTATAAAAGAGTGAGCTAATTGGAATTATGATTATGCAATCATAGTAAAGTTGTTGTTAAGCGTATTGATTAGAGGCATAGAGAAGGGTGTGGCCATGTTGACGGAAAAAGCAAAACCATTAACGGATTTAGCGATTGCTGCTTCTGCAGTGATGCAGCCGATAGCGGATATCGCAAGAAATGCTGGGATTCCAGAAGAGGCAGTTGAACCGTACGGAAGGTACAAAGCGAAAATTGATGTGTCAAAATTGTCGACTGCGAAATCCTTCGGTAAAGTCGTGCTAGTGACTGCGACAAGTCCGACGCCTGCGGGGGAAGGAAAGTCGACAGTGACTGTAGGCCTTGCTGATGCATTGGCACAGTTAGGTGAAAAATCGATGATTGCTTTACGCGAACCATCCCTCGGACCGGTCATGGGAGTGAAGGGTGGCGCTGCAGGAGGCGGCTATGCACAAGTTTTACCGATGGAAGAAATCAACCTGCATTTCAATGGGGATATCCATGCAATTACGACTGCAAATAATGCGCTTAGTGCAATGATCGATAATCATTTACATCAAGGAAACGCATTGCAAATCGACCCTCGGCGGATCACTTGGAAGCGTGCTATGGATATGAATGATCGGGCATTGCGCCATATTACAATTGGTCTCGGCGGACCGGGACAAGGTGTGCCGAGGGAGGATGGCTTCGATATTACCGTCGCTTCCGAAATCATGGCCGTGTTCTGCTTGGCGACTAGTTTGGCCGATTTGAAGGAACGCTTGTCACAAATGGTGATTGGATATACGTATGACAAGGAAGCGGTCACTGTAAGGGATTTGGGTGTTGAAGGAGCTTTGACTTTATTGTTGAAGGAAGCATTCAAACCAAATCTCGTCCAGACGATTGAAGGGACGCCTGCTTTGATTCATGGCGGACCGTTCGCAAATATTGCCCATGGCTGCAACTCATTAATGGCAACAAATACGGCTAGACGATTGGCTGATATCGTTGTAACGGAAGCGGGATTCGGATCAGATCTCGGCGCTGAGAAATTTATGGATATTAAAGCACGTAAAGGCGGCTTTGCCCCGGATGCAGTCGTTCTTGTGACAACAATCCGTGCATTGAAAATGCATGGTGGAGTCGCGAAGACGGACCTTGGGAAGGAAAATGTCCAAGCAGTTATGGAGGGCATCGTGAATCTTGAGAAGCATGTGGAAACCGTCCGATCCTTTGGGGTGCAACCTGTCGTCGCTTTGAACCGGTTCATTACAGATTCTGCGGCAGAGCTTGAATTCATTCTGAAATGGTGTGCGGGTAAAGGCGTCCGTGCGGCACTGACCGACGTTTGGGGACAAGGCGGCGCAGGAGGTCTGGACTTGGCTAAGCAAGTTCTTGAACTGTTGGAGGAACCAAATGATTTTACACCCCTATACGATGTGGAGGAACCCGTCATTGATAAAATTACGGCGATTGTCCAAAAAGCATATGGAGGAAAGGGAGTCATCCTGACTGATAAGGCAAAGAAGGATTTATTGCAGATCGAACAGAATGGTTGGGATATCCTGCCTGTCTGCATGGCGAAAACGCAATACTCCTTCTCAGATGACCCTAAGAAGCTTGGGAGACCAAAAGATTTTACGATTACAATCCGTGAAATCATTCCGAAGCTCGGAGCAGGATTCCTTGTCTGTCTGACGGGAGATATTATGACGATGCCAGGATTGCCGAAAAAACCGGCAGCTTTACAAATGGATATCGATGAAAAAGGAAATGCAATCGGATTAATGTAATCAACTATAAAAGGGCTGCCGTTATAGGCAGCCCTCAGACTGTAGACAAAAGGGTTGGAAATCATAGATTTCCAACCCTTTTGCTTAAACATCTACATTTTAACTGTCAGTAGACTGAAATAACGTTGATTTCCGTTCCGGGCGGACGCTTTCCGGGGGGCTTGCCCTCAGCCAAGCGAACAGCGAAGTGTTCGCTTTGCCGTATTTCTGCGAACTATGCAGAAATTAAGGCATCATGCTGCTCCTAACGCTTCGCTTTAGTCGCAAAAGCCGTTCTTCGTAACGGCTCTTCCTGCGGGGTCTTCACGCTGCGCTAATCCCCCAGGAGTCGCCGCCCTGCACTCCAATCAACTGGAAATCCTTAAGACAGGGGTATCATTTCAGCCTCCATAGCCGGCGCTCTCCACGTCCATCTGGCCAGTTTCTTCAAATTTATGGCAGCAAAAGTTAGCATCGCCTGCATGGACATTTTTTTAAGTCCCCGGAGGGGTGTCTATCGCATGCCATGCTTTTCTTTTGCATCAGCAAAGACGCGCTCAATCGTCTCTTTGGGTTTCCCGTATGTTTCCTTAATTTCATGGTTGTGTCGCAAGTCCTCAGCTACATCCAAATAGTCCTGCCAGATATGCCGTTGAATCATCTTTTGTTGATTCTTACTTTGCGTGCATCGGCCAATCACTGGACACGCGGCACAAATAGAGGCGTCGATGCATTCTGGCGATATCCTTCCTTCGTTGTTGTTCGGTAGGTAGGCACCTGTCCTTCGGGACAGAGATAGCAGTCGTAATGCTCGTCATAGACATACTCATGTTTTCTGAAACAGCCTTCCTTCGTCATTGGTCGTTTGTACGGAAGTGCAGGGAGAACGTGATTCTCTAAAAGAAAGTTGGCAATGGCTGGTGTTTTGTATGCTACATCGGCGGCAACGACGACTGGACGTCCTACCTGGTCGATGATCTTCTGGACTAATGGTTCAAGCATAGTGCTGTCGTGGACATTCCCTGGTGTCACGATATTTGCAAGTACAAACCCCTTTTCGTACGTGGCAGCGTGAAAAGAATAGGCAAACTGCTTTGTCCTTTCATCTTTAACGAAATAACCACTTTCCGGATCTGTTGTCGACTCCTTGATTTCCTTGTACTCTTCCTTTTCAGACTTGTGCGGTGGGAACGGCTTTTTTCCATTCTTTTCACGATCCAGGTTGAGCTCCTCTTGGAGCTTCTTCTCAAACGCCCGCGTCTCTTTACGCACTACCTTCTTTTCAAACTTCCTTTTGTTCGCGCTTGCTTTCACATGGGTCGAGTCAATGAAGACATGTTCCGGACTGAGAAGCCCACGGTTTGCCACCTCGTTTAGAACTTTATAGAAGATCTGCTCAAATAGATCAGTATCTGCAAATCGACGGACATAGTTCTTCCGAATGTGGAGAAGTGAGGAACCTCAGTATGAAAGCCGAAGCCTAGGAACCAGCGATAAGCCACGTTCGTTTCAATTTCCTTGATTGTCTGGCGCATGGAGCGGATACCGAAGGTATACCGAATGAATGTCATCTTGATGAGTACGACAGGATCAATGCTAGGTCGCCCAATGGTTGAATACAGATTTTCAACTAATGGATAGATGAAGGAGAAATCAAGGGCCGCATCCAGTTTGCGAACCAGATGGTCCTGAGGAACCAACTGTTCTATTGTTAGCATTTCCAACTGTTCGCGTTCATTAATTTGATTCTTCGTCATCATATCCATCACCTCATTCATTTAATAGGAAACACTGTTGATTGGAGCGGAGAGCGGCGACTCCTGCGGGAACAGCACGAGCTGAAGACCCTGGACTGAGCGAAAGCCGTAACGAAGAACGGCTTTTGCGAGTAAAAGCGTAGCGTTACGAGCATAGGGGTGCTGTCTAATTTCTGCACAACCCGCAGAAATTAGACAAATCGAACCCTTCGCTGTTCGATTGGCTGAAGCCGTGCCCGCGGAAAGCGTCCGCTCGCAGCGGAAATCAACACTTTTAGCTTTATCTCTATTTTAAAAGAAAAAGACTGTAGGCAAACCCGGAAATTCAGGGTGTTTGTCTACAGTCTGAGGGCTGCCGTTATAGGCAGCCCTTTCAAATATTATAGCGCTTTATCGTCGACCGAATTTAACCATGCTTCAATCGTACCGACGACAGACTCGACACATCCATCTTCGAACGGCGAAATTAAACTCGCCTCTTTCACCAACTCAGTAAACGGCTTCGACCCGCCAAGTTTACAAAGGTGCAAATAATCCTTCCATGCAGCGTCGCGATCCTCAAACGATCGCTTCCAAAACTGGAACGCGCAAATTTGTGCCAACGTATAGTCGATATAGTAAAATGGAACCTCATAAATATGCGATTGGCGTTGCCAAACAGAACCTGTTTCCAAATAAGGGTTGCCATCGTAGTCACGCATCGGCAAATAGGTTTTTTCAATTCGCTTCCATTCCGCCTTACGTTCTTCTGGCGTCATTTCCGGTTTTTCGTAAATGGCATGCTGGAATTCATCTACCGCCACGCCATATGGTAAAAATAACAGTCCGCTGCTTAAATGGGCAAACTTATATTTTTCCGTATCTTCTTCAAAGAACAGTTCCATCCATGGCCAAGTGAAGAACTCCATGCTCATCGAATGGATCTCGGCTCCTTCATGTGTCGGCCAGACGTATTCAGGAATACCGATGTTACGGCTGCAGTACACTTGAAAAGCATGCCCTGCTTCGTGAGTCAGCACATCGATATCACCGGATGTACCATTAAAGTTTGAAAAGATGAAAGGCGAGTCATAGTCATCGATGAACGTACAATAGCCTCCCGCCTCTTTCCCTTTCTTCGCTTCCAAATCGAGAAGATGCTTTTCTGTCATATACTTGAAGAACTCATCCGTTTCGGGAGAAAGCTCTGCATACATCCTCTTCCCGTTTTCGATGATCCACTCTGGTGATCCTTTCGGAGTCGCATTGCCACTCAGGAAATTAAGGGACTGATCGTAGAACTTCAATTTCTCAACACCGATTCGTTCAGCTTGGCGCTCGTATAACTTCGTCGCAAGCGGTACTATATAGTCCCGCACTTGATCACGGAAGTTTTCCACCATAGCTGCGTCGTAGCCGATTCGGTTCATCCTCGCATAGCCAAGTTCCACAAAGTTTTTGAACCCTAATTTCGTTGCAATTTCATGTCTCACCTTCACAAGGTCATCGTAGATACGGTCGAAAGTGTCGCCGTTTTCAGCATAGAATGAATAGGAAGCTTCCATAGCGGACTTTCTGACGCCTCTATCAGTGGACTCAGCATACGGTCCAAGCTGGGCAAGGGTCAATGTCTTTCCGTCAAACTCGATTTGAGCGGAAGCGACAAGCTTTGCATATTCGGAAGTGAGTTTATTCTCTTGTTGGAGGAGCGGAAGAACTTCCGGCGAAAAGGATTTGATTGCATTATCGGCTAAAGCGAACAGCTGGGTGCCCCATTTCTCTTCCAGCTCCTTCCGAAATGGCGTCTTTACAAGTTCTTTGTAGAATGCGGTTCCGAGTTCTTGGAATTCGGGCCCGATTTCATCGAAATACTCTCGTTCTGTCTGATAGAAATCATCATTCGTATCGATGGATGAACGGATGTACATCAAGTTGGATTGTGTAGAATAATTGCTACCAATTGCATTTAACTTTTCAATGACAACATTCTGATCCTCAAACGAACCCGCGGAGCGGAATTGTTCAAGCAAGCTATTGAATTCTTGTTTAATGCTTTCCATTTCAGGTCTTTTGTACTGGAATTCTTCAAACGTAAGCATTTTCATTCCCCCGTAACGTGTTAGTGTGAATACAATTCACTATCTTCATTGTTAACTAATCATTAAGAAAATGCAAAAGAAAGTTTATGCACTGAAGTAGATGTTTCAATAGAAGAGAATACGTGACCATTTCATGCAGTATGCTGTAAGATGAGAGTGAAAACAATATGTGAGGATGAGACTAAGTGGAAATTATTGAATATAGCATGATCGAACTCATTGATCCGACTGGCATTTTAACAGGAAGCAGATACGAATTTCGTATATACGTTCAATTTGATGAAGAAGATGAGCTTTATGATGACAAAGGTACAGGCATTCGGGTCATCTACGCAGTAGATGGAGGAGAAAGAAAGGTGGCATCGTATCATCTTTTTGAACGGGCAACCGACAAAGTCATCGAGTTCGATCTTGAGGATGACGAAATTGCTCAACTAGCCGCTTTCTGTGAGGAACATTTGGAGGAAGAGTAAGCGAGCAGCCAATTGTTTGAGTGTTTACGGTCAGTAAATATAATGGTAAAAAAATCTACTTCACAAGTCAAATTATGTGTTTTTTATTGAAAAATAATAGATAATGTGTAGAGTAGATGTGTAGGGTATACTGATTAAACGGATTTTTCTTATATCCATCCAAATTAAAAGAACATTGGAGTGTTTATAGATGAGTAATGAGATTGTTGATATTACAATCATAGGTGGGGGACCAACAGGACTTTTTGCATCGTTCTATGCAGGTATGCGTGAAATGTCGGTGAAAATTATCGATAGCTTGCCACAACTTGGCGGGCAATTAATTGAGCTATATCCGGATAAATATATTTACGATGTAGGCGGCTTTCCGAAAATCCTAGCGAAGGATCTCGTCGCAAATCTTGTTACACAAGCTCATTATTCTAAGCCTGAAATACATCTAGGCGAAACTGCAATTTCTGCTACACGTGAAGGGGATCACTTCATCCTTCAAACGGACAAAGGCGCCCATTTGACTCGCACGATCCTTTTAACTGCAGGAATTGGTGCATTCCAGCCGCGTAAAATCGGCTTGGCAGAAGAGGCCGCATTCGAAGGTAAGACATTGCATTATGGAATTAAAGACCTATCGCTCTTCAAAGGGAAAGACGTGCTCGTATGCGGCGGAGGGGATTCGGCAGTGGATTGGGCTTTAATGCTCGAAGACATTGCATCGAACGTATCACTTGTACACAGACGTGAACGGTTCACTGCGCATGAAACAAGCGTGAACCAATTAATGTCTTCCAAAGTGAATGTGCTCACGTCCCGTTCCATCAAGTCGATCGTTGGAGAAGAAGGTATCGTCAAGGAAGTCGTCATTGCACAAAAGGACGGTTCAGAAGAAGCGTTGCATGTGGATCACGTCATCGTCAACTATGGTAATATTTCATCCCTCGGTGCGATCAAAGAGTGGGGACTTGAAATGGACCGTAACTCGATCGTTGTCAATTCTAGAATGGAAACGAATATAGAAGGTATCTATGCAGCAGGGGACGTCACGACTTATGATGGGAAAGTGAAGCTTATTGCTGTTGGATTAGGGGAAGCTCCGACTGCGGTGAACCATGCAAAAGCATTCATTGACCCGAAAGCAAGACTGCAACCATTGCACAGTACAAGTGTCTTCAACTAAAAAAACCGGCTAATGCCGGTTTTTTCATTACAAGAAAAATGTGATTGCGAATATGACGAGCAATGGACCAATTATGATTAAATAGCCGATAGGATTGCCAAAGTTCAACGTCCAACCGACCCCGAACCTCTTTTCAACAAAGATGGAAGGGTCGTTTTTATTTACATAAAATACGCCTGCTTTCCAATAGGCGTCATCATCGGAATCCGTAACACCGGGGATCGGATCCTCGTCAATTTCAAGCTGAATCCGGGAGCCCCCTTGACCGACTTTGAATGCGTATACGGCGGTTGCCACCAATATGATGAAAAGAAATCCTAAAGGCATCGCCATCATGAGAATCGGCCCGCCTATGTTTCCGTGGATCGACGTCAGCTGAAAGAAGCCGAAGAGGACTGTCAATGAAACTGATGTTAAAAAGAGCAGCCAACTTGTGTATTTCCTGAACGACAATTGTTGAATGCGCGATGTAGTCCTTTTAGCTGCATTCAGTTTCACACCAGACTTCTTTGTGGAAGCATTGATCGCAAGCATCATCCCTTGCATGATGAGAAGGGTGAGCAGTAATGCAATGACTGAAAAAGGGCTTTTCCCGGTGAATGAATCCGGCTGTCCATCCGGGCCCCAATGGGTCGGAATAAGCTCCGGCATGGCGCCGTATTGGGTTGCTGTATAGCCGATTAAACCCAGAGTAATAGGGATAGGCAATGCGAACATGAGGGAAGGAAGCATTTCATCGTTGGAGCGGCTCGTCAAGTCTGCGACTCGCACCTTTTTAAGATTGCTTCCCCAATTATTCTCACGCTTTCTTTTCATCGTCTTAATATGAAAGTACAAGTAAAGAGCCATGCTGATCAGAAGAATTACGAATTGAAGGACTAATCCGGTGAAGACAAGACGATCCTCTTGCATTCCGACTCCCCAATTCATGTAAGCAAGCATTCCTGCGATACCAATAAAGAATATCGTTGCCGAATAGGTTTTCTTATAGTTTGCGAGAGCTTTGTCATCTGTATGCCCTTCAGGAATTGTAACTCCGAAAACAATCGTTTTCTTTAAAAGGAAGGGGATAGCCGCCTGCATGACGGTCAAAAATAAAATGATTGTCAAAAATAAAGTGAGTACCATTGTTCATCCCTCCGTAATTTCCGAAATGATTGAAGAGGCGACTGATAAAATTTGTTCCTTGTCCATGCCGTACACGATCGATTCTGCAATGAGCGGCTTCATATGCAGTTTAATGAGTTCCAATTGCATCTCGCTTGGGCCTTTTGTGGATATTGCATTAATGACGGCGCCTGACTTCGGTATGATTTCTATTATGTTTTTCTTCTCCAGCTCATGATAGGCTTTGTTCACTGTATGCATATTGACACCAAGATCCGCTGCGAGAGAGCGGACGGAAGGCAATGCCTCGGAAGCCTTCAATCTTCCCGTGGCAATCAATTCAATCAATTGATTTGCCAATTGGGTATATATCGGTATTTCTGATGTAGGTTCGATTTGAATGAACATCTTATACCCTCCATTCTGTTCTAATGTTATTATAACAGCTGCCGCTAATTAAATATACCCCCAACAAAGAAAAGCCCCTGAACAAATTGTTCAGGGGGTTGTAGCTTCCAATTCACCTACTGTGACGAAATTATAGCCTTCGGTTTTCAAATACGTAAGTACCGCATCGAGCCCATCGGCAGTCGACTGATGGATGTCATGCATTAATATGATGCTTCCATCTTTCACATGATCTTTGACGACTTGAAGAATTCTTGCAGAGTCGCGATACTTCCAATCGAGAGTGTCCACATCCCATAATACGATTGGTAATCCGGTTATATTATGGATCGCGTCATTGACGGCTCCATATGGAGGCCTGAAAGATTCGACTTTTTGGCCGGTCACCTCTTCAATGATCACGGAAGTCTTCTCAATCTCTTTAGTGATGCGCTCCGGTCCTAATTTCGTCAAATCCGCATGTGTCCAAGTATGGTTGCCCAATTCATGGCCCGCTTCCTTCACTTCATTGACGATGTCCGAGTAATATTCAACACGGCTGCCGAGCATGAAGAAGGTGGCTTTTGCATCATGCTTTTGGAGTGTCTCCAAAATTTGTCTCGTCACTTTTGGATCCGGTCCATCATCAAATGTCAAAGCAACTCTTTTCCGGACGGTTTCGACCGGTGGAGATGTTTCGGATTCATCATCGTCTTTTGCATCCAAATTAGCCGAAGCCTCATCAGAATTCCCAGCGCCTTTTTCTTCGGTTGACACTTCTTCTGAATCCTTGTCGACTATTTCCAACTCATCTTCTTTAACTTTCGGCTTGAATGTTACAGTGAGCAGTTTTTGAATATGCTCGATAGAAACAGATACGATTGGCGGTCCTACTAAGCTATCGGCGATTGTGTCTTCGTCGAAGTAAATAATAAGCGCATCGTCAGTGATGGCAAAATTCCTGTAGTTCATCCACCTTGGTTCTGTGAATTTTTCCATATCCTGTTCGAAAAGATGACCTTTCAACGCTTTATCCATATGAATCGAGCCACGGACTAAAGACGATAGAGTCTGTAAACGATTGGCATCACCTTCAAACAAGTCTCTGATGGAAAAGCTTTCACCCGTTTCAGGATTCAAGTGGAATGAACGAATTTCTGTCTTTCCATGGGGGGCATCACTAAAACTGCTGCTGTTTACAAGAACAAAGGAATAGTAGCCAGAAGCATGCAGCAACGTTTCATAGGAGATATTCAATTCTCCTGTTGTATTTTTATCGAGCTTTTTTTTCTCTATCATCATTTCCGTATATTTGGACTGGGCTTCAGTAATATAGTTTTTAACTTCAGTATTGAAATTAGTATGTATGCTTTGCGGATATTGGATAGCAAAAGGAGCGTTTTTATCGTTTGATGTTTTTGTAATGATTTTGATCCCCGGATAGTTTGAATCTATTTGTTCCGTTTCGGTTGGGACCCCGGTGGATCCATTTCGATCGGGCTGGGAAGCAGTAGGACCATGTTCCGTTGTGAAAACTAGAAAGATGGCGCTTAGTGTCAATAAGACGATTGCAATGGAAAAAGTGATGTCGATCCATACAGAACGTGATTTGTAACTCTTTCTTTTCATGTTGCGCGGCTCCCTTATCATTTTGTCAGTCAGAAATCTAGCAAACTTCCTGTTTAATCTCTCTGTAAAGTTAGACGGAGCAACTCCTTAAATAGTTTCGAAAAATAAGGAAAAATGTCGATTCTTTTATACTATAAGTATACAACATATTTGCCTAGTATTGGGATGGGTAAATAAGAACTAATGAAATAATGTCTGCATAAAAAAGATCGAGGAAAACTGCTTTTTCGCAACGCGATTTTATGTTATACTGTCAAATGCCCGGATCTTGCAAATGCGGGCAAGCAGTGAGTGTTTACAATCGAATATTGTTAAACCGATCAAGCTGTTATTTCTACTGCAAAGAAAACAAACAGAAGGTGGTCGAAGAAATGGAAACAGGAGCATATCGGGTATTGTTGTACTACAAATATGTACACATCGAAGACCCAGAAACATTTGCTGCCGAACATTTGGCTTTTTGTAAGGAACTCGGATTAAAAGGCCGTATACTAGTCGGCGAGGAAGGCATCAACGGTACATGTTCTGGAACTGTAGAACAGACGGATGCTTATATGGAGAAGATGCATAGCGATGAACGTTTCAAAGATCTCTGGTTTAAGATTGATGAAACCGATGGACATGCGTTCAAGAAAATGCACGTCCGTCATCGGAAGGAAATTGTTAACCTGAGCCTTGAGGAAGACATCAACCCGTTGGAATTGACAGGAGAGTATTTGGAGCCTGCAGAGTTTTTAAAACAGATGCAAGATGAAAACACGATCGTCTTAGATACAAGAAATGATTACGAGTATGATCTTGGTCATTTCAGAGGCGCGATTCGACCTGATGTTGAGACATTCCGTGACCTTCCACAATGGGTCCAGGAAAACAGGGAGATGTTTGAAGGTAAGAAAATCCTTGCGTACTGTACAGGTGGAATCAGGTGTGAGAAGTTCACTGGTTGGATGAAGCGTGAAGGCTTCGAGGATGTTGCACATCTTCAAGGCGGAATTGTCACGTACGGAAAGGATCCTGTAGCGAAAGGCCAACTTTGGGATGGTCAATGCTACGTCTTTGATGAAAGGATCGCAGTTCCGATCAATCAAGTTGAGCATGTCGTCGTAGGTCGCGATCATTTTGACGGAACTCCTTGCGAAAGATATGTGAACTGTGCCAACCCTGACTGCAATGCGAAAATTTTATGCTCTGAAGAAAATGAGCATTTCTATATGCGCAGCTGTTCGGACGAATGCCGTACACACCCGCGCAATCGATATTTTGTCGAACAAAATATGACCGTGGAAGAATTCAACAAAAGAATTGAAGCTATTGCGGATAAACGCAGTCAAACAACTGCTGCAATGTAATTAATCTCTACACACCCAGGTGCTTATAGTACCTGGGTGTTTTATTATGCCTTTGTTACCTATAAACACCTGAATATTGGAAAATTGCAATTTCAATAGCATTATTATGTGTAAGATAGGGAACTAAATCATTTGCTTTCCGTATAGGTATTACTAATGTAGCAAGGAGGACGCTTGAATGAAAAATATCATTTTTTCTTTATTCATTGGATTCACCATTCTTCTTGCTGGCTGTGTGAAAGACGGCGAGCCTTCAACGACAGAAGCTTCGGAAAGAGAATCGAATAGCACGGTGAGCAGTAAAGAGAAACAGGGAGAAGTTGGGGAAAGTGAACGGCAATCAAATGCAGTAGAAGTTACCAACCTGTCTTCGATTCAAATAGCGAAAACTGTGGACGAAATGGCTTCATTGCCGCCGGGACAATTGACGAAGGACTTCACGGTAGATCAGGAGACTTCCTTATGGTCCAAAATAGAAGTACCGGAACAAATCCGCGAATCTTTTCTCGATGAAATGAAGGCTTTGACGGAAGAGACCAAAGATCCGCAGCTGATACACAGTGCCTTTATTAAATTGCTCGGAAGCCCTATATACCATAAGTTTGTCGATCCTTTAGCTGTTTTTCATCCTTCCTTCGCAGAGCCTATTCTTCCTGAGCCATATGAGATGACAGAAGGAGGAGTTGCCCAGTCTCCTCCTTCAAAAGCTTTGATCTTATTGGATGCAAGTTCCAGCATGCTTCTTCAAGCAGATGGACGATTAAAAATGGACATAGCAAAAAGTGCTGTAAAAAGCTTTGCATCGACAATCGGCCAAAACAGTGAAGTATCATTGTATATATATGGACACGCAGGCACCCAGAGCAAATCCGATAAACAATTGTCGTGTGGAACAATTGAAGAGGTGTATCCAATAGGTGAGTATGATGAGAAGAAATTTAATGAGTCGGTAGAGAACGTCAAGGCAAGTGGTTGGACGCCATTGGCCGCGGCAATAAAACAGGCGCGCATTGATCATGAAAAGACTTCGGAAGATATTACGGTTTATATTGTAAGCGATGGGGCTGAAACTTGCGGCGGTGATCCTGTCGCTGAAGCAAAAGAATTTGCTGCTTTGGCGGCTGATCGTCATGTGAACGTCATCGGTTTTCAAGTCGATCAAGAGGCGGAAAGTCAGTTGAAAGCAGTAGCGGAAGCCGGCAATGGGACGTATTTGGCCGCCGATTCATTGGATGAAATGACTGCCGGCATTTCGAAGCTCTGGCTACCCTCGGATATAGATTTAGTAACGTTAGTCTACAAGAAGCCTATAGGATGGCCTCAAGCGATGGCTTTGCGTACCGTATCAGATTATGGCAGTAAGTTAACAATAGCGATTCGAGTCGAAAACGAACGATTTATTGCAGCAGCAAGATTGTTGGAAGAAGAAGGCTTTATTGATGCTGCTGTCAGAGATGAATTGATAAAATTGATCGACAATCAAAAAGAGCAGTATAGCCGATTGGTCAATGAGCTGGAGGAAGAAAAGAGGCAGCTCATAAACAATGAAGTTGAGAGGATTAATAAGAAAGTCGACGACTATCACGATAGAATGAAAGCCTTGAAAGAAGAGCAAGGTCAATAATAGGAGCAAGGGAAGGATTCGTTAGGGAATCTTTCCTTTGCTTTTTTTGAATGGTTTGGGTGTCATTGATCACTGTTTTCGGACTATATAAAAACATTGGAATGGACTTAATATGGCTCACAGCAAACGGTAAATGGTATACTACTATCATTGAAAAGAAATTGGAGGAACTGAAGTATGGAATGGAAGAACATTTATCGTGGATTCCTAATGGGAATCAGCGACTTGATTCCTGGTGTGAGCGGGGGAACGATTGCGTTCATTCTAGGCATATATGATCGATTATTACTTGCAATCAGCGGCTTTTTCAGTCGTGAATGGAAAAAGCATATCGGCTTTTTATTGCCGCTTGGTATAGGGATTGGCTTGACATTATTGCTCTTCAGCAGGGTCATTGACTTCTTATTGAAAGATTACCCACAACCGACCCAGTTTTTCTTTTTAGGATTGATTATCGGAGTCGTGCCTTTCATTTCTAGGCAGGCCGGTGTCAGAAAGAATTTTAAAATCGGACATTTTATTTTGTTGCTTGCAGTCGGTGCTGCGTTGGCTTCAACAGCCTTTATCAAACCGGCTGAAACGGGGATTATCACATCCTTGACGATGCAAAACACAATAGGGTTGTTCTTGGCAGGATGGGCAGGCAGCATGGCTATGCTGTTACCGGGCGTGAGCGGTTCATTCATTTTGCTTTTATTAGGTGTTTATGCGACGGCTATCAACGCACTTTCTACATTGAATCTACCGATCATCATTGTCATCGGGGCAGGGGTCATCGTCGGCTTCATCGTTAGCAGCAGGATAATCCATTATTTATTGAGTAAATTCACCAATGCCATGTTCGCTATTATAATCGGTTTGATCATCGGTTCCGTATTCGTCATCTACCCAGGAATTCCAGAAAGCGGGACGCCGTTTGTAATGAGCGTCATCGCGCTTATTACTGGTTTGATTGTCGCAAATATCTTTAATGCCGCTAGCCCATCGACTAAATAAATGCAGACACGATAATAATCCATGAAATATGGATGAAGATCACTAGTGTGTAAATAATAAGTGCAACAGCGAGTAAGTTCCTGACCAATTGTGACGGCTTCGTAAAATGCATAAGGAAGAACAGCAAAATTGGAAGACTCGCTTTCATTAAATAAAATGCAACGACGTTCACATCGTAAAGTGAACGAACGAAGGGGTTCGCTTCTTGGATATGACCATAGCGGATGCCGAAATCTGTGAAAATCGCATCGATCATGCATAAGCAAAATAGAAGAAAACATGTATTCAATAACCGGTCATTAGAACTTGGTAGCGCCTTGGCCGTCTCCATATGTATCACTCCTGACATAATTGGCATTTGTCGTTAGGATATGGAGAGGAAGGTTATTTTATTCAAGAGGACGAGAGAAAGATTTTCCGGTCATATATGAATATCAATTTCTGGCAAGAAAAATGCCAACGAAAGAAAATTTCTTTCGTTGGCATTTTTTGTTTCTTAATTACTAGCAACTTCTTGTTTAACCAATACATCGTCTATGGAGATGCCTAGTGCAGCTGCGACGCCTTCTCCATAAGCGGCATCTGCTTGGTAGCAGTGACGGATGTGCCGATATTTGATTTCGTTCGGCGCATCGCCAAGATTGCGGGCAGTATTTCCGAATAACGCTTGTTTTTGCTCATCGTTCATTAGATTGAATAGTATTCCCGGTTGTGTGAAATAGTCGTCGTCATCCTTCCGGAAATCCCAGTGAGCTGCATCATCATAGATTTTAAGCGGCGGCTCTTTGAAATCAGGCTGTTCCTTCCATTCTCCGAAGCTGTTCGGTTCGTAAGAAGTTCTGCTGCCATAGTTGCCGTCGACCCGCATTGCGCCATCTCGATGGAAACTATGAAACGGGCATTTTTTTGGTGCATTGACCGGAATTTGATGATGATTGACGCCGAGACGATAGCGCTGGGCATCACCGTACGAAAACAGTCTCGCTTGCAACATTTTATCGGGGGAGAAACCGATGCCGGGCACAATCGCTGCTGGTGTGAAAGCCGCTTGTTCCACTTCTGCGAAGTAGTTATCCGGATTGCGGTTCAATTCGAACTCTCCGACTTCAATGAGAGGGAAGTCGGCCTTATACCAGACTTTTGTCAAATCGAACGGGTTATAAGGCATATGAAGTGCTTGTTCCTCCGTCATCACTTGAATGTACATTTTCCATTTCGGGAAGTTTCCGTTGTCGATGCTATCCAACAGGTCGCGTTGGTGTGATTCGCGGTCAGAGCCGATCAATTCAGTTGCCTGCTCGTCCGTCAGGTTTTCAATCCCTTGTTGAGAGCGGAAATGGAACTTGACCCAAACACGTTCATTATTCGCATTGATCATGCTGTACGTATGGCTACCGAAGCCATGCATATGACGATATGTCTTTGGGATTCCCCGTTCACTCATAACAATGGTAATTTGGTGCAATGCTTCAGGCAGGGAGGTCCAAAAATCCCAATTGTTTGTCGCGCTTCTCATATTTGTGCGCGGATCTCTTTTGACGGCGTGATTCAAGTCAGGGAATTGAAGTGGATCTCTGAAGAAGAAGACAGGAGTGTTATTACCGACAAGATCCCAGTTTCCTTCTTCTGTGTAGAATTTCAGCGCGAAACCGCGGATATCACGTTCGGCGTCAGCTGCGCCACGTTCTCCAGCTACAGTCGAAAAGCGAGCGAACATTTCCGTTTTTTTGCCGACTTCGGAAAAAATCTTCGCCCTCGTATATTGGGTAATGTCATTCGTCACTGTAAAAGTTCCGTAAGCACCTGATCCTTTCGCATGCATACGGCGCTCGGGAATGACCTCGCGATCAAAATGGGCCAGTTTTTCAATCAACCAAACATCCTGTAAAAGGATTGGCCCCCTAGGACCTGCAGTCATTGAGTTTTGGTTGTCCACTACTGGTGCCCCAGCAGCTGTTGTCAGTTTCTTTTGAGAATGATTATCATTGGTCGTCATTGATAATGCCTCCTTGAATTAATAGTCTACTATCTTCTAATTCAATATAGCACATAGATTTCGTGAAATCTACAGTTAATTATAATCATTATCGATAAATAATAGATATTGTATAACTCTCATTAAATTCAACCGAAAATATAAAAAGTTTTGAATTATTTAAGGGATATCCATTCTCCAACGGATTGTCCCACCTTCACTTCGGAACCCACCGGAACTGTCGGACGGAAAGAACCGTCATTCTCCAGAAATAATATTACAGTCGATCCAAACGAGAAGTAGCCGAACTCCTCACCTTTCGTGCAGACTGTGGAGGAGTCCATTATATGAATGCTGTTGACATTCAATGCACCTACTTTGATCATCGTCATACGGCCATTGGCTGTCGAAAGTTCGGAAATGATACGGTAATTTGTGGCAAACGGCTGATTGCCCAAGCGCAAGCCAAGGTCGTTAACCGGAAAAGAAGTAGTCCCGAGTGCGTATCTCGAACATAACTCGCCGTTAAAGGGATAGTGAAAATGGTGGTAATGGCTTGGGGAGAGATAGAAAATATAAAAGAATCCACCTTTAAATGGAATTGCTCTCTTTTCATCTCCCAAAATCTGCTTTATACTATAAAGATGGTTCTTTATCATTAGCGTTTGATTCATATCGATTGTCCGGAGCTCTGTGACGACGCCGTCGACTGGGGAAATTAGCGTATTGGGGCGCAAATCGATTGGCCGTGAACCCTTTTTCAGATTACGCGTAAAATAAGATTGAAGGCTATCATAATGTTCAATCGGGAACTCGGCTTCCCCCTCGTTAATACGATATGTCCTTGCGAACGGTTTGATGAGCTTACGACTTAGACGTGAGCTAGCAATCGTTTTTAATATGGCAGCAGATACGGGATGCCCATTCAGTTCGACAAAATGGTTGAATAACATCTTTTTCATTATTTCAGTCTCCTATGCTTTGGAATAATTACCTAGTTGGAAAGAATATAAAACTGGAGGGATCGTCATGTTTTTATCCAGATACTTAGATTATACGAAAATAAAAGGCCAATTGGCGAATGCAATCACCATTACAAACTTAAGTTTCGGAATCATCGCAATTATTCTCATTGCGAGGGATCTTGGTCATATGAGTCTCGTCTTCATTTTCCTCGCCGCTCTATTCGACCGATTCGACGGTTTGGTCGCACGACACTTTCAATCCGAGTCGCTGTTTGGAAAGGAATTGGATTCGCTAAGCGATATTGTGTCATTCGGAGTAGCTCCGGCACTTCTAATTTATATGACCGATTTATCTTCCATGCTATGGGTCGGTATAGCCGCGACTATTTTTTATATCGCCGCAGGGGCAATCCGTCTTGCGCGTTATAACGTCAAGGAGTTTGACGGATCCTTTTACGGAGTACCAATCACTGCGGCCGGCGTATTGTTGACATTGTCATATTTCTTGAGCCCTTACATCGGCCCACCGTTTTTCGTCATCTTCATGGTCATTCTTGGCTTAGCGATGATCAGCAATGTCCGAATCGCAAAGGTGTAAACGACCGACGGGAACGATGGATTTTTCTCAATGATGAACTTTACATCTCCGTTTTAGGCGAGTATAATTTAAATTATCTAAAATGGAGACGTACCCAAGAGGCTGAAGGGGGCTGACTCGAAATCAGCTAGGGCGTTCACGCGCCGCGGGGGTTCAAATCCTCTCGTCTCCGTACTATCTTTACAAACGTTGGTATGACAGACTTTTCAAAAGTAGTGGCATACTTTTTGGCATAAATAGTTATGTATTTTTATGTTAACTCAATAATTTGTGCTTGTTTGAAGTCATACTCCCTTGTGGGTAGGGCTTCTTTTTCTTTTTATCTATGTTATAGCTTTACCGGATTATAGCGGAAGGCGGCGACTCCAGCGGGAAAAGCGTCAGCTGAAGACCCCACAACGAAGCGAAGCGCAGTGAGGAGGCTGAGGCGACGCCCGCGGAAAGCGTCCGCCTGGAGCGGAAATCCAATTGCGATAAATAAATGTATTTCAATTGGTGACTTGTCCAAATGTCTGCTATTCTATAAGAAAGCATCATATTGAAAGGTTGAGTGGCATGTCAGGTCCGGCATTGTCAGCAAGCAGAATTGGTCATTGAATTTCGTAAAACGGAATATCTTATCCTATGGTTTTACACGATTAGTTGTTAATGAAATACATAGCCGCGATGAAGAACGGATGCTACTGGAGTAAGAAAGGTGGGAAAAGCGCCGAAATGAGGTGCTTTTTTCTTTGATTAATTATAAAGAGGTGATTCCAATCGAAAAAATAACTTCCGTATTATCTTCCTATTTTGGCTTTCCTTCGTTTCGTACAGGCCAGGAACAAGCCATCCTAAATGTGCTTGACGGAAAAGATACGCTCTGCGTCATGCCGACTGGTGGCGGAAAATCCATTTGCTATCAAGTGCCTGCGTTGGTCATGGAAGGCACGGTTTTAGTCGTATCCCCGTTGATTTCGTTGATGAAGGATCAAGTGGATGCTCTACATCAAATTGGCATACCGGCAGCATACATCAATAGTACATTGTCGACAGAGGAATACTTCGGAACGGTTGAAAATGCAATGGAGGGAATGTACCGCCTGCTCTACGTAGCCCCGGAACGATTCGAATCCCCTTCATTCATTCAGCAAATAAGCAAGATGGATATCCCGATGATCGCGATTGATGAGGCGCACTGTATTTCTCAATGGGGACACGATTTTAGACCGAGTTACCGGATGTTGAATAAAGTCATATCTTCATTTGATAGGAAACCGGTCGTATTGGCATTGACAGCAACCGCAACACCTGCCGTCCGGGATGATATATGCGACCAATTGCATATTGAAAGCGACCATACAGTGATGACGGGCTTTGAGAGGAGCAATCTCACCTTTTCAGTCATTAAAGGACAGGATAGGGACAAGTTCGTCAAAGATTATGTTAAGAAAAACGAAGGGGAAGCGGGAATTATTTACGCCGCCACCCGAAAAGCGGTCGATCAAATTCATGCAACGCTTGAACGAAGTGGAGTTGCTGTTGCGAAATACCATGCGGGACTTTCGGATGTTGTTCGGCAAGCGGAGCAGGATCGGTTCCTCATGGATGAGGCAACTGTCATGGTGGCGACGAATGCATTCGGAATGGGCATCGACAAAAGCAATATAAGATACGTTATTCATTACCAAATGCCGAAAAATATGGAAAGCTATTATCAGGAAGCAGGCCGTGCGGGAAGGGATGGGCTTGATAGTGAATGTACCCTGTTATTCTCCTCGCAGGACGTCATTACGCAACGATTCCTCATTGACCAATCGCAAGATCAGCATCGGATTCCAGCAGAGCTTGAGAAGCTTCAGTCGATGATCGACTACTGCCATACAGAGTCATGCCTACAGAAATTCATCATTTCTTATTTCGGGGAGAAGGACGTCCAAGAATGCGGCCGTTGCGCAAACTGTACAGATACTCGTGAAAGTTTTGAAGTTACGGTTGATGTGCAGAAGGTCCTGTCCTGCGTCATCCGCATGGGTCAGCGCTTCGGCAAGACGATGATTGCCCAAGTGCTCACAGGCTCAAGAAATAAAAAAGTATTGGAGTTCGGCTTCGATAAATTGACGACGTACGGTCTGATGAAAGAACGGAATACGAAAGACGTTTCCGATTTCATCGAGTTTATCATTTCTGAAAACTACCTCGGGGTGGAAAACGGTCAGTTTCCGATCATTTATGTAACTGAACAAGGCAAGGACGTATTGACAGGGAAAATAAAAGTGTACAGAAAAGGAACCGTCGAAACGAAGCAGATTGCAAAAGACGATCCTTTATTCAACCAGCTGAGGGCTCTTCGCATGAAGCTTGCCCAAGAGGCGGGTGTTCCACCATTCGTCGTCTTCTCGGATAAGACGTTGCGTGACATGGCAGCTAAAATGCCGATTACAGAAGAGGCGTTTTTGGAAGTGAACGGTGTTGGGGCAGCGAAGTTGGAAAGGTACGGAGAAGCATTTATGGAAGAAATCAAATCATTTTCCACTCAAACTAGTTGAGCTCAATAGGAAAAGCCGGTTCGATGATCGCTTCGATCATGAACCGGCTTTTTTGCTATCAGTTTTGCAATGAAATCGCTTGGCTCGTAATTTCAGGTTCCTTCTTCCTGCATATAGCGACTAGCAAATATACGACTGGCGTATCCAAAACGGCGATAATGAATTTAAAAACGTATTGGCTTGCAATCATGGCCAATAAAGCGCCAACAGGCATCGTGCCAGCAAAAGCAATTGTAATGAAAATCGTCGTATCGACGAGTTGGCTAGCCATCGTAGACACGTTATTCCGGACCCATAACTTTTGATTGCCATGTTTTCTTTTCAGCTTATCGAAAATAGTGACATCCAAGTTTTGGCTAATGAGATACGCTGCCAAGCTTGCAATCGTCACACGGAAGCCGGCTGTGAAAATCGTTTCAAATGCTTCCTGATGCTCATAAAAAGGGGCTGCAGGCAAATGGATGGCGATCCAAATGAAGCCGATCGAGAAAAGCTGCGCGATGAACCCAGTCTGGACCGTCTTCCTCGCAGCTTCCTTTCCATAGGCTTCGGTCAACACGTCCAAAATCGGATACGTACATACATAGATGATGGCGGCTGCCGGAATGACAATCCAGTCACCGATGCTCATCAGCTTGACTGCTATGATATTCGATAAAATTAACAACCCGACAAAAATGCCGCTTAAATAATAGCGCATCTCAGTTGTTTCCTCCTCAACGGTTATCGATCTTTTCGGGATACATGTCGTGGTTCAACAAACGATGTTCCGCCATTTTTTCGTATTTTGTTCCAGGCTTCCCGTAATTGCAATAAGGGTCGATGGAAAGTCCGCCGCGCGGAGTGAATTTGCCCCATACTTCGATATAGCGGGGATCGATTAGCTCTATCAAATCATTCATGATGATGTTGACGCAGTCCTCATGAAAATCACCGTGATTTCTAAAGCTGAACATATATAATTTCAATGATTTGCTTTCCACTAATTTCTTATCCGGGATGAAACTGATATACATCGTTGCGAAATCCGGCTGTCCTGTCATCGGACAAAGGGATGTGAATTCGGGACAATTGAATTTGACGAAGAAATCCCGTTCTGTGTGCAAATTATCGACTGCTTCCAAAATGGATGGGTCGTATTCGTAATTGTATTTTGTATTTTGATTTCCAAGCAATGTTAAATCCGTTAACGTATTTTCATCTCTTCCAGCCAATTAAAAAAACCTCCCATAATAAATGTTGTAAGGGAGGGGCCATAGAGAACAGGAAAAAGAAAAGCCATGTCTCATAAATGGACATGGCGTAAATCCGTCATCCATAGTTTTTTATAGAGGGTCGCTATGAACCTCTCCCGAACAGGGTTATTCATTTCGTTTAAGACTTTAAACTATCATGGTTCTTCTGTCAATAGTAGACTTCTTCATTCCCATGATTGTATAAGCAGCGACGCTCAATAGGACGATACCTGTCAGCATGAACCCGCCTTTAAATGTCAGGTCCAAATAGCCGATAAGACTGGAGCCCGCGACGACCCCGATGGAAAAGAAGGCATAGAAATAGCCGTAAGCCTTCCCGCGGAACTCCGGGGAGGATGAGTCGATGAGCAAGGAGTTGATGGAAGGGAATAGAAATGCAAAACCTATTCCGTACAATGCCATTGCCAAATACAAGAGCTGCATCTCTGTAACTTGACTTAAAAACAACATACTTATACCCATCATCGAAATACCGAAAGCCAACGTAATCATCGGCCGCACTTTATCGAAAATGCGATTGATTGGCAATAGGAAAATTAAAATAGCGACGATGCCGAACGTGCTGAGAAGCAGCCCTGTCGATTTCGTGTCAAATCCAAGAGCCTCGACCTTTAACGGAAGGACCAAAGCCAGTACTCCTTGGGAAAACATAAGGAAAAAGGCGCCTGCAAATGCACGGATCATGCCAGGGTGCTTGAACAAATAGCGAATCCTGAAATGCTTCACTCCTTCTATCTTTTCCCTTTTCACGAATGAAACTGAGCGCAATATGAAAAAGGCTGCAATTGCCAGGATGAACATGATGATGCCGTTCATAGTCATAATGAAAGGGGCTCCCGTCTTTGAAGCGACAATTCCGCTGTAGGCAGGTCCGATGATTGCCGCCATCCCAACAAAGGCACCCGAAATGGCTACACTACGGCCCCTCTTTGATTCCTCGGCGCGGTTGGCGAGGAATGTAAATGCAGCAGGAACGATTAGCCCTTCCATGAAACCGTGGACGAAGCGGATTCCAAGTAGGGAAACAGGACCCGAAGCGAATGCATAGAAAAGGAGGGAAATGCCTGAAGCAAACAGACCGACAAGCAAAATGACGAATGGTCCTCTGCGGTCCGTCATGAATCCGGAAATAACGTTCCCAATCGTGTTAGAAAATGAATACATACCGACAGCCAAACCCGTCATGAAGGAAGAAGCACCTAAAGATAGGGCGAAAGGACTCATAATAGGCAGTTGTGAAAATAAATCAAAGAAGGAAAAAAAGACGATTATATAAACGAAAGCGCGCATGTAGAATCCTCATTTCAATTAAGTTGAATCATATTCTACTTTACCATGTATGCCGGAATAGGCAAAAGGACAGCTTGTGAACAAAAAGAAAAATTAGCAAAATGATTAGCGGAACGATAAAATGAGAGAATACTTTTACAGAGAGGGTTGGTCATGATGGTTTCGAAAATCAGAATTGGAATAGTTGGATACGGAAATTTGGGCAAAGGGGTAGAGTCCGCGATTGCTCAAAATGATGATATGGAGCTTGCAGGAGTCTTTACCCGAAGAGAGCCAAACGAATTGAAAGTGAAAAGTGATGTGCCAGTATTGCGCTTGAATGAAATTGAAAACTATGTGGATGATATTGATGTAATGATATTATGCGGAGGTTCGAAAGATGATCTTCCTGAACAAGGACCTGCACTTTCGAAACTGTTCAATATAGTCGATAGCTTTGATACGCATGCTAAGATTCCTGAGTATTTTGAAGCTGTTGACGAAGCGGCTAGACCGAACGGAAAAACGGCGATCATATCCGTCGGTTGGGACCCCGGCCTATTTTCCATCAATCGTCTATACGGGGAATCAATTCTACCCGAAGGCGCGACGTATACGTTCTGGGGAAAAGGATTAAGCCAAGGGCATTCAGATGCAGTGAGGAGAATAGAGGGTGTAAAAGGAGCGGTTCAATATACGATTCCTGTCGAATCCGCGGTCGAAAAGGTGCGCAACGGATCACAGCCGGAGCTGACGACACGTGAAAAGCATACGCGTGAATGTTTTGTCGTGCTTGAAGAAGGTGCAGTCGAAGCCGAAGTGGAACGTGCCATCGTTACAATGCCCGATTACTTTGCAGATTATGATACGACAGTCCACTTCATTACTGAACAGCAATTGAAGGAAGAACATAGCTCGATGCCACACGGCGGTTTTGTCATCCGCAGCGGTAAAACCGGCGATGCGAACAATCAAGTGGTGGAATTCTCATTGACTTTGGACAGCAATCCCGAATTCACATCGAGCGTCCTCGTCGCCTATGCGAGGGCGGCATATAGGTTGAATGAAAAAGGGGACACCGGGGCAAAAACCGTGTTTGACATCGCTCCGGGACTGCTTTCTCCGAAGAGTGCAGCTCAGCTTCGAAAAGAAATGCTCTAATTGTGAAAGCACTTCCAATGTTGCCATTTTTCATCTATACTGAATTTGTAGTTTTTTTATTTAGGAGGGCGAAATGAATGTCAAAACTGGATGATACGTTGATGATGTTAAAAGAGTTGACGGACGCGAAGGGAATTCCCGGCAATGAACGTGAACCTCGCGAAGTCATGAAGAAATATATCGAGCCATTTGCTGATGAAATTGAATACGATGGACTCGGCTCTTTGATCGCCAAGAAAAGCGGGGATGCAAATGGACCGAAAGTGATGGTGGCGGGCCATTTGGATGAGGTCGGCTTTATGGTGACAAAAATTGACGACAAAGGTTTCATTACCTTCCAACCAGTTGGCGGATGGTGGTCGCAAGTCATGCTTGCTCAACGTGTGACAATTGTTACGCGCAAAGGGGACACTGTGACGGGCATCATCGGCTCGAAGCCTCCGCATATTCTCTCCGCAGAAGCACGGAAAAAGCCAGTGGACATTAAAGACATGTTCATTGATATCGGTGCAACTTCGAAGGAAGAAGCGATGGAATGGGGCGTTCTGCCTGGCGATATGATTGTTCCGTATTTCGAATTCACGGTCATGAACAATGACAAATACTTGCTTGCGAAAGCATGGGATAACCGTATCGGATGCGCAATCGCAATAGACGTCATGAAGGCGCTGAAAGATGAAAAACATCCAAACATCGTATTCGGTGTAGGGGCTGTCCAAGAGGAAATCGGTTTACGCGGAGCAAAAACGGCTGCCGCGAAAGTGAAACCGGACATCGGGTTTGCTGTAGACGTAGGTGTCGCAGGTGATACGCCAGGTGTAACGTCGAAGGAATCGACAAGCAAAATGGGCGATGGGCCTCAGATCCTGCTCTATGATGCATCGATGGTATCCCATAAAGGATTGCGCGATCTTGTCGTCGATACGGCGGAAGAACACGGCATTCCATATCAATTCGAAGCGATTCCGGGCGGTGGGACAGACGCAGGTTCAATTCACGTAAGTGGGAACGGCGTACCGTCACTTGCCATATGCATCGCAACTCGCTATATCCATTCACATGCCGCGATGTTGCATCGGGATGATTACGAAAACGCAGTGAAATTGATTGTAGAAGTGATTAAGAAGCTTGATCGCGACACAGTCGATAAAATCATATTTGAATAAGTAAAGGAAAGATCGTGCCTAAAGGTGCGATCTTTTTTTATGCATTTTAGTATGTATAAATGCATATTGAGCCATTCTACAATAAAACGTTGAATAGCTTGGTTAGATGAGACTTTTGACTATTAAAAATGTTTCTTGTAAATTTATAATAATTCATTTGACTTTATAAATATGCATGCATATAATAATTTATACAAAAACCATTCGGGATGGAGATGATCATTTTGGTGAAAATGCATTTATCCACAATTAAAACGACCAAGAAAATTGGAGATCAGCTAAAAGGCCGTGATCTTTTGACGTTATTAGACTATACGAGCGAAGAAATCGATTATTTATTGCAAACCGCTTTAATAATGAAGAAAGATACAAAAGCAGGGAAACTTCCCCCCATACTGCAAGGGAAAACACTCGGCATGATTTTCGAGAAGCATTCTACACGTACAAGAATATCCTTTGAAGTCGGTATTATTCAGCTCGGTGGCCATGCGATGTTCATGAACGCAAAAGATTTGCAGATTGGACGCGGAGAATCCGTGTATGATACAGGCAATGTATTGTCCGGATATTTGGACGCGGTCATGATCCGTGCAAATTCACATGAAATGGTGAAAGAATTGGCGCTGCATTCCTCCATCCCTGTCATCAATGGGCTGACGGACATTTTCCATCCGTGTCAGGCGCTTGCGGATCTACTGACGATGATTGAAGTGAAAGGGTCGGTTGCCGGCAAGAAGCTCGCATACGTCGGCGACGGAAATAATGTTGCCCATTCATTGGTCATCGGGGCGGCCCATATGGGAATTCACGTGGCGGTTGCAACACCTGAGGGGTTCGAATTCAATCAAGATCTTTTTGTGAAAGCCAAAAAGATTGCGGAGATGACAGGCGGATCCGTCATGCAAACTTACAATCCAGTAGAAGCAGTGGAAAATGCAGATGTAGTCTATACGGACGTCTGGACGAGTATGGGGCAGGAGGAAGAATCTGCAGCACGTCTGGAAGCGTTCAAAGGATTCCAAATAAATGACCAGCTCGTTTCCCATGCGAAGAAAAACTATATGTTCCTACATTGCTTACCGGCTCACCGCGAGGAAGAGGTGGCTACTTCCGTCATTGACGGACCGAATTCCTATGTATTCCAGCAAGCAGAAAATCGATTGCATGCGCAGAAAGCTGTATTGGCTGCATTGCTATAAACGCCAACGTAAAAAGCCACTCCAAATGGGTGGCTTTTTACGTTGCCTATTATCTTGCCGAGAATGCTTGGGCAAGTTCTCCGGAAATTTTCGTCTTTTCTTGTTCATCGGCATTAACCCACAGCTTTTCAAAAAATACACCTAGACCTGGCAATAAATGTTCTTCGCCTCGCTGTAATGCATCCTCGACGACGTTGCGAATATCAGTCGCAGAGTTATTCGTCATATTAGCGGTGATGGCGTCACGAATTTGAAAATTCATCATATCATCCTCCTGACATCATTTTGTACACAATGATCGCCAACTATACGGACATTTGTTACACTAAAAGAAAAAGGATGTCGCACATAAAATGAAAAGAATCGAATCGACACAAAATGCGCTCGTAAAACATTGGAAAAAGCTCGTAACCTCAAAGAAAGACCGCGATAAGTCGGAAGAATTCATCGTCGAAGGCTTTCATCTCGTCGAAGAGGCAATGAAGAGGGAAGGGACGATCCTCCATTTGATCATCAGGGAGGATCTGGAACTGCCGAATGAATGGCAAACCGAAAATCTTCAGCTGATCCAAGTGACAAAAGCGGTTGCAAAAGAGCTGGTCGAGACAGAGCAATCACAAGGGATATTTGCACATTGCCGTCAGCCGGAACATACGGATGAGGAAGCCTCCAGTTGGAAAAAGCTCTTATTCATCGATGCCGTACAAGATCCAGGAAATATCGGGACAATGATCCGGACAGCCGATGCTGCCGGAATGGATGCGGTCATCCTCGGGAAAGGTTCTGCAGATCCATACAACCCTAAGACAGTCCGCTCCGCCCAAGGTTCACACTTCCATATTCCTGTTGTGAAAGGGGAGCTCGGCGATTGGATCGATCGTGCAAAATCGGCCGGCCTCAAAGTCATCGGGACGGGATTGCAAAATGCAGTCGATCATTACAATGTTGGTCCGTTAAATGAATTTGCGCTCATCGTCGGAAATGAAGGAAGCGGAGTCGCCGCCGAATATTTATCGAAAGCCGATGATATCGTGAAAATTCCGTTGTATGGAAAAGCGGAATCATTGAATGTTGCGATTGCGGCGGGAATCCTCCTTTATACGTACGGTAAACAATGATATCCATGTTGATGTAAATAACGAAATCGGGTATAGTAAAGTTGTATATAACTTTCGAATAGCTATGACCGGGAAAAGTAGACAGTATGAAACTGACAGGAAATCGGCGCCTTGACTGAGAGCGCGGATAGGCGAAAGACTGTTGAAGTTCACCCCGTGAGCTGCCGCTTGGACCAGTGCAAACTGTAAAGGCGTGCCGGTAGAGGGCCGTTATCCCAAATGAAGTGATTATGCGTTCTGCATAATAATCAGGGTGGTACCGCGAACTCGTCCTCGTCCCTTTCTAGGGGGCGAGGTTTTTTTATTTTGAAAGGAGAATAACAATGGAGCAACAATTGCAACAATTGAAAGAAGAAGCGTTGACGAAAATCCAGGAAGCAATGACCGTCAAGGAATTGAATGACGTCCGTGTCGCTTACCTCGGCAAGAAAGGTCCCATTACCGATTTATTAAAAGGGATGGGAAAACTGCCGGCTGAAGAACGTCCTAAAATGGGAGCTTTAGTCAATGTCATCCGTGAAGAGGTGACGGAAACGCTGGAAGCGAAAATGACGAAGCTTGAAGAAGAGGCGATCAATGCTCAATTGGAAAAGGAAGCAATCGACGTTACATTGCCTGGCCGTCCGGTTCCAACTGGCAACCACCATCCACTGACACGTGTTGTTGAAGAGATTGAGGACTTCTTCATCAGCATGGGTTATGAAATCGCAGAAGGTCCTGAAGTCGAAAAAGATTACTATAACTTTGAAGCGCTTAACTTGCCAAAAGGGCATCCAGCGCGCGATATGCAGGATTCATTCTATATTTCAGAAGAGGTTCTTCTTCGTACACATACATCTCCTGTCCAAGCGAGAACGATGGAAGCTAAAGGCGGAGGCGCTATTAAAATCATTTGCCCGGGGAAAGTGTACCGCCGGGATAGCGACGATGCGACTCACTCCCATCAATTTACGCAAATCGAAGGGCTCGTTGTCGGAGAAGATATCCGCATGAGCGATTTGAAAGGGACGCTTGACCTGTTTGCGAAGAAAATGTTCGGCGCCGACCGTGAAATCCGCTTGCGTCCTAGCTTCTTCCCATTCACCGAGCCGTCAGTAGAAATGGATATTTCCTGCTTCAAATGTGGTGGGGACGGCTGTAATGTATGTAAGAAGACAGGGTGGATTGAAATCTTGGGCGCTGGGATGGTGCATCCGAACGTATTGAAGATGGCGGGCTATGACCCTGCAGTCGTAACAGGATTCGCATTCGGCATGGGACCTGAGCGTATTGCGATGCTGAAATATGGTGTGGAAGATATCCGTCATTTCTATACGAATGACGTTCGCTTCATATCACAATTCCATCGGACAGAAGCTTAAGGAGGAGATTGCATGTTAGTATCAACAAAATGGCTAAATGAGTACGTCAATATAAATGGGATAGACCCTGCTGACTTAGCGGAAAAAATAACGCGTTCAGGTATCGAAGTGGATTCCATCATCGATCGGGCGCAAGGCATGACGAATGTAGTTGTTGGACATGTGTTGGAATGTGTGAAGCATCCGGAAGCGGATAAATTGAACATTTGCCAAGTCGACGTTGGAGAAGAGACGACCCAAATTATTTGTGGAGCGCCGAATGTTGCACAAGGCCAAAAAGTGATCGTTGCACTACCGGGAGCAGTCCTTCCGGGTGATTTCAAAATCAAAAAAGCGAAGCTGCGCGGCGAAGAATCGAACGGTATGATCTGTTCATTGCAAGAGCTTGGAATCGAAGGCAAGCTCGTTTCGAAAGCTTATGCTGAAGGTATTTATGTATTGCCTCAATATGCAGTGCCGGGTGAAAATGCCCTTCCATTGCTTGGCTTGGACGATACAGTGCTCGAATTCGATTTGACGCCGAACCGCTCGGATGCGCTAAGCATGCTTGGTGTCGCGTATGAAGTGGGTGCGATTTTATCCCAAGGGATTGCGCTTCCGAATATAGAATATCCGACCGCAGCAGAAAAAGCGGAAGACATGCTGAAGCTCCGAGTGGATGCATCCGCAGATAATCCAATGTATGTTGCGAAAGTCGTGAAGAATATTAAGGTTGCAGAGTCGCCATTATGGCTGCAAAATGCATTGATGGCTGCAGGCGTACGCCCTCATAACAATGTTGTCGACATTACGAATTACGTCCTAATGGAGTACGGCCAACCGTTGCACGCATTCGACTATGATCGTCTCGCGACAGGCGAAATCGTCGTCCGTCACGCAGAAGAGGGCGAGACGATGACGACGTTGGATGATGTTGAACGGAAATTGAACTCGCATAACCTTGTCATTACGAATGGCAAAGAGCCTGTTGCGCTGGCTGGTGTCATGGGTGGGGCGAATTCGGAAGTTCATGATGGAACAACGACGGTCGTCATCGAATCCGCATATTTCGCACCATCATCGGTACGTCGCACATCCAAGGAAGTCGGACTTAGAAGCGATGCAAGCACCCGTTTCGAAAAAGGGGTCGATCCGAACCGTGTTGAAGAAGCGGCAGAACGAGCAGCACAGCTAATGGCAGAACTCGCTGGCGGAGAAGTCCTAGCGGGATCGGTCGTCTTCGATGAACTTGATAAAACGGCTGAACGTATCACAGTTTCTCCGGACTATATTAATAGCCGCCTCGGTATGAAGATTTCGTTGGAAGAAATGCTTTCCATTTTGGAGCGCCTCCGTATTCCGACGCAAGCTATCAATGGACAGCTTGTCATCGATGCACCGACACGCAGACAGGATTTGAAGATTAGGGAAGATATCATCGAGGAAATTGCACGTATGTACGGTTACGATGAAATCCCGAAGACACTTCCAGTATCCGAGTCAACACCTGGAGGGTTGACACCGTACCAGGCAAAACGCCGGATCGTACGCCAGTTCCTTGAAGGGGCCGGACTTTACCAGGCAATCACGTATTCGTTGACATCCAAGGAGCAGGCTCAAGCATATGCATTGGAAACGGCTCCAGTAACGGAATTGCTAATGCCGATGAGCGAAGACCGGAGCATACTCCGTCAAAGCTTGATCCCCCATTTATTGGAGGCGACTACGTATAACGTCGCGCGTCGTATTGATTCAGTCGCACTTTACGAAACAGGCTCTGTTTTCCTCGGGGAAGAAGAGGATGGCCTTCCTCGTGAAGTTGAACATTTGGCGGCGGTCTTGACAGGCAAGTGGGTCGATCATGCTTGGCAGGCGGAGACGAAGAAAGTTGATTTCTACGTTGTAAAAGGGATTGTAGAAGGCATGATGGATCTTCTCGGCCTGCTTGATGGCTTGTCGTTTGAGAAAGCGGTAATCGACGGCATGCATCCTGGACGGACGGCTAATGTTTTATTGCGCGGGGAGCGCATCGGCTTGATTGGTCAAATCCATCCGACCGAGCAGAAAAAACGTGACTTGAAAGAGACATATGTCATGGAGTTGAATCTTGAAAGAATCCTATCTGTTGAAACGGATGAGCTTCTGTATGTTCCAGTTCCACGTTTCCCGTCCATCTCAAGGGATATTGCACTCGTTGTCGCGAGTGAAACTTCCGCTGGCATGCTGGAAACAATTATTCAGAAGGCGGGCGGCAAACTGTTGAAAGAAGTGAAGCTGTTCGACTTATACGAAGGGGATAATGTAGAGGATGGGAAGAAATCACTCGCCTTCTCATTGACCTATTTCGACCCGGAACGCACTTTGACGGACGAGGAAGTCGTCAAAGCGCATGAAAAGGTTTTGAATGCTTTAACGGTTGAAGCAGACGCTCAGCTTCGCGGATAAAGGTAATGATAAGAATAGTAAAAGACCGCTTATGGAGACTAATTCTCCATGAGCGGTCTTTTTTGTTGGAATTTACAGATGTTTATTTTTCATAGCCGCAATCTTTTTCGCTTTCTGTGCATTGGCAAAATGCCATTTCGTCATCGATTTCAAAGTCGCTTCGCCGCTCTTCAATAAAATCTTGGCGGCTGCTTCATCCACTACTTTTCCTGCACCTTTAGGAAGCCGTACGCCTGCAATCGCACTCAACCGATCCATCTCTTCCAAAAAAGCAACCCTTGCGATAATGGATGCTGCAGCGACAGCTATATGCAAGCCTTCAGCTTTCGTTGAAAACAATACGTTTTCACGAACGATTTCCGGTTCGCTTTTAATATGATTGTAATAAATTCCACGTTCCGCGAACTGATCGATAAGAATGTAATCAGGCTTTTCGCCATTCAATTTGCGTAAGACATGTTTAAGTGCCTGATTATGAAGCAATGCCTTAATTTTACCTTGCGACCATCCGCTTGCTTGCACCTCGTTATACTTCTCATTCGGCAAGGTCAAAACGCTGTGTACGAGTGCTGCTTGAAGATCCGGTGCTATTTGCCGCATCCAATCATCGGTTAACTGCTTGGAATCCTTTACTCCTAATTCACGTACGAGTTCGATTTGGTCGGAGCTGACGAAACAGGCGGCAACCGTAACAGGTCCGAAGAAATCACCTGTGCCCGTTTCATCAGAACCGAGGACGGAAAGCTCTGAGAAACGTTCAGGCAAAGTCTCTCCTTTTGCATGAGGTTTTTTAGGGGTCGGCGTATCGATAGTTCCCCAGTTAGCAGCCTCCCGAAGCGCACCTCCGCCTTGGAAAAGCACTTTCCCCGATTTGTATGCCGTAATGGCAACATCCGGCAACTTTGCCGCAAAGACGACACCAGGTGCATTTCGTACAACGTTAAAGGCGGCATAATGCGCCATCAGCTTATCCAACTTTGCTTTATCCATTTGAAGCACACTTTGGCTCATATACTACTTCCTTTCCAAAACCTACTCTCTATATTGTACAATAATCCGGAAGGGGTGTAATTGAAACTTTGTCCTTCCCTTTTCAACTAAAACGATTTCATGGTATGATTGGGTACAGGATTTCAGAAGGTATCATTATGTATATAATTTGAATGGGGGGGTTCATCATTGGCAGACGAGCAAAAGACGCGCGTTGCGGTTGACATATATGGACAGACGTATACTATTGTCGGCACCGAATCGAGCAGTCACGTACGGCTCGTTGCATCGATGGTCGATGATAAGATGAGGGAGATCAGTTCTCGCAACCCATATTTGGACATATCCAAAATTGCTGTCCTCACAGCTGTAAATAGTGTACATGATTACTTGAAACTGAAAGAACGCATTGAGCAATTGGAAGAAGAATTGAATAAGTTGAAGGGTTGACGGTCGTATATGCTTGATTTACTAATTTTAATCCTCTTTTTAGGAGGATTGATCACCGGATTTAGGCGGGGGCTTATCGTACAGCTTATACATATGACAGGCTTCATCATCGCTCTTGTCGTCGCTTACATATATTATAAACCATTGTCTGAGAAGTTCGTATTATGGATTCCGTACCCTGGCGTTACTGCAGGTTCCAAATTGAGTTGGACGGTCGAACAGCTTGATTTGGATCAGACTTTTTACAGGATGCTGGCATTTGTAGTTATTTTTATCGTTGTCAAATTCGTATTGCAGTTGATCGCGTCCATGTTTGATTTCCTGAAGTTCCTGCCGGTATTAGGTTTTTTATCGCGTTTCGGTGGAGCTGCTTTAGGATTTATCGAGTTTTATATTCTCATATTCCTACTACTCTATCTATTGGCGATGCTACCGCTAGAGTTCATTCAAGAGCTAATTGGAAAATCTCTTTTGGCGGATGCAATATTCGAACATACTCCGATCATTTCGGAAACAGTGAAAAAATGGTGGTATATATATATGAAATGACGTATCACAGCTTGTACAAAAACGCAGGCTGTTCTATACGAACTATCTGTACGGCTTCCCCCCTGGTTGGAGGGAAGCCTTTTTTCAAGAACGATTCGGGATAAATGGAGGAGTGGTTACTCATGAACAAGAAAACGATCATTCGCACATTTGAAAAAATCGCGTTGTATATGGAATTATTAGGGGAAAATCCTTTTAAAGTGGGAGCGTTCAGGAAAGCGGCGAATGTGCTTGAGTTAGATCCGCGGAGCCTCTCCGAAATGGATGACATTTTAAAGTTAAAAGGGATTGGCAAAGGGACAGGCGCGGTCATCATTGATTTAATGGAAAAAGGAGAGTCTGATTTGTTGAAGGAGCTTGAAGAGGAAGTTCCAAAAGGGCTCATTCCGCTATTGAAAGTCCCTGGACTCGGTGGCAAGAGAATTGCCAAACTTAGAGAAGCAATTGGAATCGATTCCATCGAATCTTTGCGCCTCGCTTGTGAGTCGAACAAAGTGAGTGTAATTCCTGGATTCGGCAAAAAGACCGAGGAAAAGATATTGCATGAACTTGAACAGCTCGGCACTAAGAAAGGGAAGTTGCCGGTTTGGCAAGTGGAATCGATTGTTAAAGCAATCGAGGAGGAATTGCGTGAAATAGAGGAAATCATCCGTTTTTCAGTTGCGGGGAGCTTCCGCCGTGCTGAGGAGGAAAGCAGCGACGTCGACTTCATCATCGTTACGGATGAACCGGCTGTTGTTCGGGAAAAACTGATGGAAGTGATGCCGATTGAGGAAACGGTTGCTGCTGGTGATTCTAAGCTTTCCGTCGTCCTCGACATGGCCGAATTGGTCGATGCGGACTTCCGCTTCGTGACGGAAGACCAATTCGCGACGGCATTGCACCATTTTACAGGCTCGAAAGACCATAATGTGAAAATGCGTCAACTTGCCAAGTCAAAAGGGATGAAAATAAGCGAATACGGTGTTGAAATGGAAGATGGAACAGTAAAGACTTTTGATTCGGAAACCGACTTTTTCGCCTTTTTTGATCTGCCATTCATCCCCCCTTCTTTGCGCAAGGACGGGACGGAAATCGAACGCGCTCATGAAATTGCGGATGTAGTGACGTTCGAAGATATCCGTGGCGACTTCCATATGCATACGACATGGTCCGATGGAGGCTATTCCATACGGGAAATGGTCGAAGCCTGCAGGGAGCGGGGATACTCGCATATTGTCATTACAGATCATACGCAATATTTGAGAGTGGCAAACGGATTGACGCCTGAAAGGGTTCGAAGCCAAATAGAAGAAATTCGGCGACTGAATGAGGACTATGAAGATATTGAGATTTTCTGCGGAACGGAAATGGATATCCTGCCGGATGGGTCCCTCGATTTTGAAGATGATTTATTAAAGGAACTGGATTTTGTCATCGCTTCCATCCATTCAAATTTCAATCAATCGCAGGAGCAGATTATGAATAGACTGCATGCGGCGATGAAAAATCCGTATGTTACGATGATTGCTCATCCAACAGGCCGGATCATCGGTCAGAGAGACGGCTATAATCCAGATGTGCCGCAATTGATCGAATGGGCGAAGAAGTACGATAAAATCCTAGAATTGAACGGCAATCCGCATCGCTTCGACTTGGCTGTACACTATTTGGAATTGGCGCAAGAAGCCGGGGTCAAAATTGCTGTGAATACAGACGCGCATACAATCGATCAATTAGATCATATGGAAATCGGCGTGCAATATGCGCAAAAGGCATGGTTGAAAAAAGAGACGGTCGTGAACACATGGCCGCTTGAACAATTCATCCGGGAAATCGTCCGGAAATGAAAGGAAGTGTAAGGCATTGGAAAACCGTGTCTTGAAAACACTTGAGTTTGATAAAATCCGGGATGTCGTAGCGACATACTGCACGTCATCCGCAGGAAGATCATATATGGAAAAACTGGTTCCTGTTAGCAACTTTCAGGAAGTTGTCCGCTTGCTCGAAGAGACGGACGAAGGGCTCGCTATATTGAGAGTTAGAGGGAACGTGCCGATGGGGGGCATCAGCGACGTACGCCCGCATGCAAAACGTGCGCAAATTGGCGGCGTGCTCAGTGCATATGAGTTGATGGAGACCGCGAATACGATACGTGCGAGTAGGATTCTGAGACAATTCATCGAATCGGTCGATGACGATGAGGATATTGAAATCCCTCATTTTATAGCCAAGAAAGAGGCATTGCCAATCCTTACCGGACTTGAGCATGAGATCAACGCTGCCATTGACGAAAATGGACATGTCGTCGACAGTGCTTCAGGCACGCTCCGATCGATTCGTCAAAGCTTGCGCATCCAAGAGGGACGTGTCCGCGAGAAGCTCGAAGGGTACACACGTGGGCGGAATGCATCGAAAATGCTATCAGATTCTATCGTGACGATTCGGAACGATAGATACGTCATCCCCGTAAAATCCGAATACCGATCTCACTTCGGGGGAGTGATCCATGATATGTCATCATCCGGGCAGACGTTGTTCATAGAGCCGGATGCTGTCGTGCAAGCGAATAATGAAATCCGCAACTTGAAGATGAAAGAGAAGGATGAAATTGAAAAGATCTTGCAGGAGCTGTCCGTGAAAGTGCAACAGGTTGCCCATGATCTTTTTGTCCTTGTCGATATATTATCCGAAATCGACATCATTCTCGCAAAATCGAAATATGGAATTGCCCATAAATGTACGAAGCCGGAAGTGAATGATGAAGGTTATATCCGCCTGGCGAAAGCACGCCATCCTTTGTTGCCGATCGAACAAGCAGTTGCCAATACGATTGAGTTTGGTAAAGATATTACTACAATCGTCATCACGGGCCCGAATACGGGAGGGAAGACCGTCACGTTGAAGACGGTTGGACTTTGTACATTGATGGCTCAGGCGGGGCTTCCAATTCCTGCTCTGGACGGGTCGGAAGTTGCCGTTTTCGACTCCGTATACGCGGATATAGGCGATGAACAGTCGATCGAGCAAAGCCTCAGTACGTTTTCATCTCATATGGTGAACCTTGTCGATATCCTGAAGAAATTCGACTCGCGTTCGTTGCTCATTTTCGATGAACTCGGTTCAGGCACTGATCCGCAGGAAGGGGCGGCATTGGCTATCTCCATATTGGATGAAGTGCATGGGACTGGCGCTAGAGTGATGGCCACTACGCACTATCCTGAGTTGAAGGCTTACGGCTATAATCGTCCGGGTGTGGCGAATGCGAGCGTGGAATTTGATATTGATACGTTGAGTCCGACTTATCGTTTGTTAATAGGGGTACCCGGTAGAAGTAACGCATTTGAAATCTCAAAACGTCTCGGTCTGAATGAACATATCATCAATCGGGCGAAGAAATTCACGGGAACAGACCGCGGAGAAGTGGATTCAATGATCGCCTCATTGGAATCAAGCAGAGTCCAATCCGAAAAAGACGCCGAGCAGACACATGCCTTGCTCATTGAAACGGAAAAACTGAAACGTGAATTGGAGACGAAGCTTTCCGAATTCGATGATATGAAAGAAAAGCTAATTGATGGTGCAAAAGAGAAAGCGAAAAAAATTGTAGAAGAAGCGCGTGTCGAATCGGAGGCAGTCATTTCCGATTTGCGGGCAATGCGCTTAAACGCTGGAGCGAACGTCAAAGAACATGAGTTAATTGAAGCCCGTAAACGTCTCGAAGGCGCCGCGCCGGAAGAGAAGAAGAAAAAGCTTCAAGCGAAGGCGGCTCCAAGGCCTTTAGAAGCCGGTGATGAAGTGAAGGTCATCACATATGGGCAGAAGGGAACGCTTGTTGAAAAGGTTTCTGCAAACGAATGGATTGTCCAAATCGGCATTTTGAAAATGAAGCTGGATGAATCGGTGCTGGAATATACAAAGCCTGAAAAAGTAAAGGACACTGTCGTCTCCGCATCTGTCAGAGGAAGGGATTCGTACGTCAAGTTGGAGCTTGACCTACGTGGTGAACGATATGAAGATGCATTGCACCGAACGGAAAAATATTTGGACGATGCATTGCTATCCAATTATCATCAAGTATCGATCATCCACGGAAAAGGGACAGGTGCTTTGCGGCAAGGGGTTCAAGCATACTTGAAAAACCATCCGCGCGTGAAAAGCTACCGTTATGGGGAAGCGGGTGAAGGTGGCCACGGAGTGACAGTCGTAGAGTTGAAGTGAAAAGTTTTAAGGAAAAATGAAACTTTCCCGGTTTGCTTTCGTAGAGGAAAGGATGAATGAATTTCAAAGGAGTCAAAATGAATGACGAAAACTGAGTTTTGGAGTCATCCCCTTGTGGAAACTACAGGGTATTTCAGCGTTGTAGTCCTTTGCCTCATCTTTTCGATGGTGCTATTTGAACTTGTAACGAAATATAACAACTGGGAAGAAATTCGGAAGGGGAATATGGCGGTCGCGATGGCGACAGGCGGGAAAATATTTGGAGTGGCAAATATTTTCCGATATTCAATTGAGCAGCATAATACATTGCCGCAAATGATCGGATGGGGCCTATTCGGTTTTATCCTGCTCGTCATCGCGTACATCCTTTTTGAGTTCCTAACGCCGAAGTTCAATATTGATAAGGAAATTGAAGAGGATAACCGATCCGTCGGTTTCATTTCACTGACAATATCGGTAGGCTTATCGTTTGTCATCGGTGCCAGCATTTCATAGGAGACTTATTATGGAAAAACTATCTAAGATATTAATCGTCGTCTGTGTACTTTTTGTTGTTGTAGGAGTCTACTGGATGTTAACGAATACGCCTTGACTGAAATTTGCCGGTCAAGGCATTTTTTCTCTATAAAAATAATATTCTATTTGAAAGCGGATTCATTTACCGATATAATATATAAAGAAGGAATTTTCTAAGTATTGGAATGGGAAAAGGGGGGTTACAATGATAGAAAGACCATGGCTGGATATGTATCCGCCAGAAATACCGAAGTCGATCGACTATGATCGGATTCCGCTTCAAGAATTCTTGACGAGATCAAGTACCAAGTTTCCCGCAAAGACGGCAATGCATTTCATGGGCAAGGACATCAGCTATAAAGAATTCCATGAATCGGCATTGAAATTTGCTAACTACTTGCGTTCGCTAGGCATTGAGAAGGGGGATCGCGTCGCAATCATGCTTCCGAACTGTCCTCAAAGCGCAATCGCCTACTATGGCATCCTCTACATAGGAGGAATTGTCGTGCAGACGAATCCGCTCTATACAGAGAGGGAATTGGCTTATCAGATGGTGGATTCCGGAGCAAAGGCGATCATCTCACTCGATATTCTATTCGGACGGATTACGAAGGTCGTCAAGGAGACAAAGTTGGAGCATGTCATCATAACCGGAATTAAAGATTACTTACCGTTTCCGAAAAACCTTATTTATCCGTTCATCCAGAAAAAAGAGCATGGCATCATCGTGAAAGTGGAACATCGGGGTATGAACCATCTTTTTACCGAAATAATGAAAATAGCAAAACCTGATCCGGTTTCATATGATTTTAATTTCGAGGAAGATATTGCATTGCTTCAGTATACAGGGGGAACAACGGGACCGCCGAAAGGTGTCATGCTGACTCATGCCAATTTGATCAGCAACGCGCAAATGTGCAATGCATGGTTGTATAAATGCAAGGATGGCGAGGAGACGGTAATGGGGATTCTGCCATTCTTCCACGTGTATGGCATGACGACTGTTCTCATCTTATCGGTCATGTTGGGCAATAAGATGGTGTTGATACCAAAATTCGATTTCGATACTGCGTTGAAGGCGATCGATAAACAAAAACCGACTCTATTCCCGGGAGCTCCGACAATTTATATCGGATTGCTGAATCACCCAGAGCTGGCGAAATATGACCTATCATCCATCAAAGCGTGTATAAGCGGATCAGCTGCGTTGCCTGTCGAACTGCAGGAAAGATTTGAAAAGGTTACCGGAGGAAAGCTTGTTGAAGGATATGGTTTGACAGAGACATCACCTGTTGCCATCGCGAATTTCGTATGGGAGGAAAGACGCGTGAAAGGGTCTATCGGTGTTCCTTGGCCGGATACGGATGCGTGCATTTTAGGTCCTGAATCGAAGGAGCCTCTGCCGAATGGGGAAGTTGGGGAGATTGCAGTAAAAGGCCCGCAAGTGATGAGGGGTTATTGGAACCGACCGGAGGAAACTGCTGAGACATTTAGAGATGGATGGCTATTGACTGGAGATTTAGGGTATATGGATGACGAAGGCCATTTCTATGTCGTTGACAGGAAAAAGGATATGATCATTGCGAGTGGCTTCAATATATATCCGCGCGAGATCGAAGAAGTCCTTTACGAGCACGAAGCAATTCAAGAGTGTGTCGTCGCGGGCGTTCCGGATCCATACCGAGGAGAAACAGTAAAAGCGTACATTGTTCTAAAAGCAGGGAAGTCGGTGACGGAAGAAGAACTGGATACGTATTGCCGTGAACATTTGGCTTCATTTAAAGTGCCGCGCAAATATGACTTCAGGAAAGAGTTGCCGAAAACTGCCGTCGGAAAAATATTGCGGCGTGCTCTCGTAGAGGAAGAGAAGAAGAAGATGGAACAGGAATTGCAAACTTCCTGACGAAAGACTTGACGATAATCAAATAAACGATTAATATGAAAATATGAATGAATCATCATTCATATTTTCTTCTTTTTGGTGGTGAAAAAATTGAAACGCGATAAACCTAAATATAAACAGATAGTGGATGCCGCCGTCATCGTCATTGCCGAAAACGGTTATCATCAGGCGCAAGTCTCGAAGATCGCCAAGGAAGCAGGCGTTGCCGACGGAACGATATACCTTTATTTCAAAAATAAAGAGGATATCCTTATTTCCGTCTTCCGGGAGAAGATGGGCGTCTTTGTCGATAACGTGAAAGAGATCTTGCAAAAAGAAATCTCGGCGACAGAGATGCTTGCAAAGATGATTGAAAACCATTTCAGTTTGCTCAATGGCGACCGCCACCTAGCCATTGTAACCCAGTTGGAATTACGGCAATCCAACAAAGATCTTCGATACAGAATCAACGAAGTATTGAAGGAGTATTTGACGTTGCTCGATACCATTTTAAAAGAAGGTATCGAAAAAGGTGAGTTTGACGAGCATATCGACATCCGGCTGGCGCGTCAAATGGTATTCGGGACGATAGACGAAACAATCACCTCATGGGTAATGAATGATCAAAAATATGATTTAATGAAATTGGCACCAGAAGTCCATCGCTTACTTTTAAATGGAATGAAAGCGTAAATCCGGATGACGAATGAGCGATGTGGAAACGAGCATTTCGGAAAGGGTGGGAATGAATGGAGTTCTTGAAAATCGTTGTTGAAGATGGAGTAGCATCCGTTTCAATCAACCGACCGCCGGCCAATGCCTTATCTAGCGGTCTCATCCAAGAGATTGACCAAATGTTGGATAAAGTTGAGCATGACGAATCCGTCAGAGTCATCATGCTCCACGGAGAAGGTAAATTCTTTTCAGCAGGCGCTGACATTAAGGAATTTACGACAGTGACATCCGGCGAACAATTTTCACAGCTTGCTTCAGCAGGTCAGGACGTGTTTGAACGGATGGAAAGCTTCAAAAAGCCGATCATTGCCGCTATCCATGGAGCAGCGCTCGGTGGAGGGTTGGAATTGGCAATGGGTTGCCATATCCGGCTAGTTACGGAGAAGGCTAAACTCGGATTGCCGGAATTGCAATTGGGTCTCATTCCCGGGTTTGCCGGCACTCAGCGCTTGCCACGGTATGTCGGAGTGGCGAAGGCGGCTGAAATGCTGTTGACGAGCGATCCGATTTCCGGAGAAGAAGCTGTCCGTTGGGGACTAGCTAATCATGCATTCCCGGAGGAAGAGCTGCTTCCAAAGGCAATGGAGTTGGCAAAAAAGATTGCGAAGAAAAGTCCTATTGCAATGAAGGCAGCCCTCCGCATGCTTCAATACACGAAGACAGACTCGTTCTACGAAGGGGTGAAGGCTGAGGCCGATTCATTCGGAGAGGTTTTCGTCTCAGAGGATGCAAAAGAAGGTATCCAAGCATTCATTGACAAAAGGGAACCACAATTCAAAGGGAATTAATAAGCCAGGGAGGTTTACAATATGAACATTTATGCATTGGTGAAACGAACTTTTGACACTGAGGAGAAGATCGCTGTATCAAACGGAAAAATCGTTGAAGACGGCGCGGAATTCATCATTAATCCTTACGACGAATATGCAATTGAAGAAGCGATCCAAGTACGCGATGAGCACGGCGGTGAAGTGACAGTCATTACAATCGGTGACGAAGAAGCGGAAAAACAACTTCGTACGGCGTTGGCCATGGGGGCGGACAAAGCTGTCCTTATTAATACCGAGGACGACTTGGATGAGATGGACGAGTTCACTGCGGCTAAAATCATCGCAGAATACTTGAAAGACAAAAATGCAGATTTGATCCTTGCAGGGAACGTTGCGATCGATGGCGGCTCCGGGCAAGTGGGACCACGTGTTGCGGAACTGCTAGGAATCAATTATGTTACGACAATTACAAACTTGGAAATCAATGGCACTTCCGTCAAAATCATTCGCGATGTCGAAGGAGATTCTGAGACTATTGAAACTTCATTGCCATTACTAGTCACAGCACAACAAGGATTGAACGAGCCTCGCTATCCTTCTCTACCAGGTATCATGAAGGCGAAGAAAAAGCCGCTTGATGAACTGGAATTGGATGATCTCGATCTTGATGAGGATGATGTGGAAGCGAAAACGGAAACGGTTGAAATTTATCTTCCGCCTCAAAAAGCGGCTGGACGCATCCTTGAAGGCGACTTGTCCGATCAGGTGAAAGAGCTCGTGGATCTTCTGAATAAAGAAGCAAAAGTGCTTTGATTGAATTCATATTGTAATGGGAGGGACTCTATATGTCTAAAAAAGTAGTAGTACTTGGTGAAGCTCGTGAAGGTGCATTACGGAACGTTTCATTCGAAGCGGTTGCAGCTGCCAAAGCAGTAGCTGGCGGCGGGGAAATCGTTGGTTTACTATTTGGGGATGCAGTTCAATCATTAGGGGAAGAAATGATCAAATACGGTGCGGATCGTGTTATCACTGTGGAGCATCCCCATTTAAAACATTATACATCAGACGGCTTCGGCCAAGCTTTTATGGCTGTGTATGAGCAGGAAAAGCCAGACGCCATCGTTTTCGGCCATACTGCTTTAGGCAAGGATCTGTCTCCGAAGATTGCTAGTAAACTAGAATCAGGATTGATATCCGATGTGACTGCAATCGAAGGGGAAGGCGACGACGCGGTATTTGTCCGCCCGATTTATTCCGGCAAGGCGTTTGAAATAGTAAAGAACAAAGAAGGGCTTCTCTTCATTACTGTCCGCCCAAACAATATTGAAGCGCTTGCGAAAGACGAAAGCCGCTCAGGTGACGTTTCTTCCGTTTCGGTTGATATTACTAACCTTCGCTCAATCATTAGCGAAGTCGTTCGTAAGTCAACGGAAGGCGTCGATTTATCAGAGGCGAAAGTCGTCGTCGCTGGCGGCCGCGGTGTGAAGAGTGCGGAGGGCTTCGCGCCTCTTGAAGAATTGGCACAATTGCTCGGCGGTGCAGTAGGTGCATCCCGAGGAGCGTGTGATGCGGACTACTGCGATTATTCCTTGCAAATCGGGCAGACGGGTAAAGTCGTGACACCTGATCTGTACATAGCTGCTGGAATTTCAGGCGCAATCCAGCACATGGCTGGAATGTCAAACTCAAAAGTGATCGTCGCCATCAATAAAGACCCAGAAGCAAACATTTTCAAAGTAGCAGACTACGGCATCGTAGGAGACTTGTTCGAAGTCATCCCGATGATGATCGAAGAAATCAAGAAAATCAAAACAAACTAAGATTACTAGGATCCTGTTGATTCAGGAGCCTCAGACTGTAGACAAACACCAAGAGTTTCGGTGTTTGCCTACGGTCTTTTTTCTTTATAAATAGAGATAAAGCTAACAATGTTGATTTCCGCTGCGAGCGGACGCTTTCCACTCCAATCAACGGTGTTTCCTATTAAATGAATGCGCTGTTATATATGATGACGAAGAATCAATGAGCGCGAACTGTTGAAAATGCTGCCCATTGAATAACCAACGTAAAAGGCATAAAGATTAAATAAATTGATAATTTTGAAGGGTGTAAGATATTTTGTGGTAAAATAAACTAGAAGTGTTTGTGACGAGTCTATACAACAAACGGACCAGATTGATTTACTAAACAGGGGGGAGTTAAAATGGTGAATTCATTGTTCATTGATAAAAATCAAATCTTTAGAGATGTAATTCGTTTAGCTGAAACTTGGAAAAATGCTCATGATTCGTCTGGATTTGAAGGTGGAAGTATTACAGAAATGCTGGCTTTCGAAGCTACATCCGAGGGCCGAAAAATTAATGAATTGGCAATTGAACTAGATAATTATCTACAATCATTGAATTATGATGACATAAAAATGTTACAAACTGTAATGTACCTTGGAAGAGATCAAGATTATGATGGATCCCTTCATCCTCACCTTATTTATAAAAATGAGTTTGACTACTTTGAAAAACATGGTTGGGTTAGCAAAGAGGTTGAGATTAATCAAATGACTGAGAAACTGCCTTTAGCTGATTACTTAAAGTCTGGTTTAGATATACTTAAGGTTTCTCTATAGTCACTGGCAAATGGGTGAATAATATAAAGGAAGAAATTAGTTGATGGGATATCGGAAGACGGCCGACTCCTGTGGGATTTAGCATGAATGATGAGACCCCGCAGAAGCGAAGTGACAAGGAGGCACATCCGCGCCCCGCGAAAAATCGTACAGTCTATAGCTAAAATTAAGGTGTCATCCACTATATCGTTATAGGGCACATTAGTGGCACAAGACAATTTAAGGGGTGGCGCGCAATTTCTTTTATTTAGTCTTCCTTTCACCATGTCAGGTTAGTTGAATCTTCCGCTTCGAACGCAGCATTAAAAAAAGTCTAAAACCCATGTATACCAAGGGTTTTAGGTTTCTCATCAATCGGACGTACTTATTGGATAAGGAACTACGCCTATTCAGCATAAGAGCCATTTTGTTGAGTGGTAGTATTAAGAGAGGTGAGAAGAAAATATGAGTGTACTATTTAGAGTAGAGTTGTATGTAAAGGACATTGAGGAATCCTTGAAATTTTATCAAGATATTATTGGACTGGAACTCTACGGTCGAAATGAACGTTCTGGTCGCTTCAATTACGATTGCTTTTCATTGTTAATCGCTTCTGAATCAATCCTAGGGGATGAACATTATTTTAACAGTAAAGCTAAAAGCGATGTTAAAGGAAATGGTTTTGAATTAATTATTGTTGTAGATGAATTGGAAAAAGTTTATCAGCGATGTCTCAAATGCAACTATCCAATTGAAGTTGATGTAGAAAAATACCCTTGGAATATGAGAGGTTTTAAGATTGCTGATCCAGATGGATACTTTTTGAGAATTACTTCCAAATGATTTCAACAATCGGGCGCGATTGTAGCACAAAACAATTAAAGGGATGGTCATTGCCATCTCTTTTTTTGGCAAGTGTAGTACTTAAGCAAGTTTGGAAAGGGGTTTTATTTCCAAATTTCAGGTTAGTTGCACTTGCCGTTGATTGAAGCGTAAGGCGGCGACTCCTGGGGGATTAGCGGACAGGTGAGACCCCGCAGTGTCGAGCAGCGACCGAGGAGGCTCACCGCCCGCCCCCCGGAAAGCGTCCGCCTGAAGCGAAAATCAACATTAGAAGCAGATGTTTCGCCCGTAAATATTCGACATGCTATAATGCAATCATAGTTAGATTCACTAAAGGAGGAAATAAAGAAATGGCTATTCTTCATGCAACTGACCAAGACTTTAAAGAACAAACTAAAGACGGCCTCGTCCTAGTTGACTTCTGGGCAACATGGTGCGGACCTTGCAAAATGATCGCTCCTGTATTGGAGGAACTCGACCAAGACCTTAACGGCAAAGCGAAAATTGTTAAAGTCGACGTAGACGAAAACCAAGCAACTGCTGGCGAATACGGCATCATGTCTATCCCGACACTTGTCCTTTTCAAAGATGGGGAAATTGTCGACAAAGTTGTCGGTTTCCAACCGAAAGAACAACTTGCTGAATTGATCGAAAAACACGCGTAATGGATTACTTGAAACCGGGAACCTTCATAGGAACCCGGTTTTTTGGTAGGTGAGGAAGATGAATGAAAAAATAGAGCATAAATTGTCCTTGCTGCCGGACTTGCCTGGCTGCTACTTAATGAAGGATCGCCAAGGCACAATCATCTATGTAGGTAAGGCTAAAATATTGAAAAACAGGGTCCGGAGTTATTTCACCGGTTCCCATGACGCAAAAACACAGCGCCTCGTCGGGGAAATCGAGGACTTTGAATATATTATCACATCATCGGATATCGAGGCGCTCATCTTGGAGTTGAACCTCATCAAACAGCATGATCCGAAATACAATATCATGCTGAAAGACGACAAGACGTATCCCTACTTGAAAATCACTTCAGAACGTCATCCGAAACTGATTGTTACAAGGCAACTTAAAAAGGATAAAGGAAAGTATTTCGGACCTTATCCGAACGCCACAGCTGCTCATGAAACGAAAAAGTTGCTCGACCGGTTATATCCATATCGAAAATGCCATCAGCTGCCGGACCGTGTCTGCCTGTACTATCATATGGGGCAATGCCTGGCACCATGTGTGAATGAAATAAAGCAGGAAACATACAAAGAAATGGTCGACGATATTAGCCGTTTCTTAAATGGTGGATATAAAAGCGTGAAAAAAGATCTGACGGAGAAAATGTCCGTAGCCGCCGAAAACCTAGAATTCGAGCGTGCAAAGGAATATCGGGACCAGATCGCCAATATCGAAGCGGTCATGGAGAAACAGACGATGATGATGAACGACTTCACAGACCGTGACGTTTTTGGGTATGCGGTTGAAAAAGGATGGATGTGCGTCCAAGTATTTTTCGTCCGACAAGGTAAATTGATTGAAAGGGATGTTTCCATTTTCCCTCTATATCAGGACCCTGAGGAAGAGATGCTTACATTCATCGGTCAATTTTACGGCAAGACCGGTCATCTCCTGCCGAAGGAGATATTATTGCCGGAAGGAATCGACCAAGAAATCGTGCAGCAATTGCTGAATGTGAATGTGTTCATCCCACAGCGGGGGAAGAAAAAGGATTTAGTGAAGTTATCGAATAAAAATGCTGAAATTTCATTGCGGGAAAAATTCCAGCTCATTGAACGCCAAGAACAGAGGACAATCGGTGCTTGCGAAGAACTCGGAGAGGCGATGAGGATTTCGACTCCACTGCGGATTGAAGCCTTTGATAACTCCCATACCGGGGGCGTCGATCCGGTTTCTGCGATGGTATCCTTTGTTGATGGAAGACCGAACCGGAAAGATTACAGGAAATACAAGACGAGGACTGCGGCTGCTCATGACGATTATGGAGCGATGCGTGAAGTGATCAGAAGACGCTATGTCCGAGTGTTGAGAGATCATCTGCCGTTACCTGATCTGATCATCATCGATGGAGGAAAAGGACAGATGGAGATTGCTCGGGAAATAATCGAGGATGAACTCGGCCTGTCCATTCCAATAGCTGGCCTGGCGAAGGATGAAAAGCATCAGACTGCCCAATTGTTGTACGGGAATCCGGTAGAAGTCGTCCCGTTGAAGCGAACGAGCGAAGCATTCTATTTGCTCCAGCGGATACAGGATGAAGTGCATCGGTTCGTCATTACGTTCCATAGACAACGCAGGGATTCCAATTCATTAACATCTGTTTTGGACGGATTGCCAGGAGTTGGACCAAAGCGGAAGCAGCAACTGTTAAAGCATTTTGGTTCAATTAAGAAAATACGCGATGCAACTGTAGCCGAGCTGAATGATGCAGGTCTCCCAATGAAAGTTGCCGAAACGGTGATGGAGTATTTTAAAGAGGAAAAATGAAAAAGGGCTCTGATCGATTAACGATGAGCCCTTTTCCCTATCTAGCAATTATTCATATTAAGAAGAATGATGGGTAGCAAGAAAATTCATATTCTTGTTTTCGAGTCCCATTTTACGAGAAAGCGGACAAGCTTCTCTTTTGGGAATTTCTCACCATAGCATTCTGTGAGGACTCCATTCAGTTTTTGAAATTGTTCCGCAATGAAGCCGGCTTCCAACTGGTATGATCTGTTCTCAATCAATGTTGCCTCACTTTGCTCCAGAATGAACAATGCCTCGTCCTTTGCGGTCTTGCCTTCATGAGATACGAGAATTCCCCAACCTGCCTCTTGGAAAAAATCCGGGAGTTCATCGATTGAAAAAATGGGGAACTTCCTCGCAATATCTTTACCAGACCAGTAGAGGATTTCATCTTCATGTTTACCTAGTATGTTAGGGAGCACATGGTCCCTTATGATTTCATATCCTAATCGTGTCGGAGCTTCATATGTTTGTTTAGTCAACGATTATGCAGTCCTTTCAGGAGAATCGGGTCGTGTATGAACTTTTTGACAACGGTCTGCAAAAAGTCCAGATCGCCTTGACCTCCTCAAAAGTGAGGAGTACAATGAACATGTTATCATATTGTACCATTAAGAGGCATGCCGTCAACGTCCTTCATTTGTACAAACAGTGACGACGCATTTCGGACATATCTCTTAAATAAGGGAGGGTAAAAGACTTGTCGAGAGAATCAGATTTTTACTTGCGCCGACTTCATTCATTGCTCGGAGTTATTCCGGTTGGGTTGTTCCTCGCTCAACACTTGGTCATCAACCATTTTGCAACGCGCGGTGAAGAAGCGTTCAATAACGCATCCAATTTCATGGGGAGCTTACCGTTCGTCCTGTTCTTGGAATGGTTCATTATCTATATTCCGTTAATGTTCCATGCGTTTTATGGTGTGTACATAGCTTTCACTGCGAAAAATAATGTTCAGCGCTACGGCACATTCCGTAACTGGATGTTCATGTTGCAACGTGTAACAGGTGTTTTCCTAGTCGTTTTCATAGCGTGGCATATCTATGAAACGAGAATCCAGAAAGCACTTGGAGCAGAAGTGAACTTCAACATGATGGAAGAGATCCTTTCTAATCCGTTCATGCTTGCGTTCTATATTGCAGGTGTATTGGCAGCGACATTCCACTTGGCAAATGGCCTATGGTCGTTCGCTGTAACGTGGGGGATTTCACAATCGCCACGTTCACAAAAGATCGTTTCCTACATTACAATCCTAGCATTCTTAGTACTTTCCGTAATAGGTATACAAGCATTATTGGCATTCGTCTAATACAATCTAGTTCCTGAATTACAAGTATATGTAAAATTTGAGGAGTGAAACAACAATGGCAAAAGGCAGATTGATTGTCGTCGGTGGCGGACTTGCCGGCTTGATGGCAACTATCAAAGCTGCGGAAGAAGGGGTCGGGGTAGACCTGTTCTCACTCGTTCCGGTTAAACGCTCCCACTCCGTTTGTGCACAAGGCGGCATTAACGGCGCAGTGAATACAAAAGGTGAGGGTGACTCGCCTGCAATACACTTTGATGACACTGTATATGGTGGGGACTTCCTTGCGAACCAACCTCCTGTCAAAGCTATGGCTGAGGCGGCTCCGGGGATCATTCACTTGATGGACCGGATGGGTGTTATGTTTAACCGTACACCTGAAGGATTATTGGATTTCCGCCGTTTTGGCGGTACGTTGCATCACCGTACAGCTTTTGCTGGCGCTACGACAGGCCAACAACTTCTATATGCATTGGACGAGCAAGTTCGCCGTCATGAGGTGGCAGGTCTTGTTCAAAAGTTCGAGCATTGGGAATTTCTTGGGATCATCATGGATGATGAAGGAATTTGCCGAGGCATTAAAGCACAAAACATGCAGTCTATGGAAATTAAGGCGTTCCCTGGAGACGCGGTCATTATGGCGACTGGCGGACCTGGAATCATTTTCGGTAAATCGACAAACTCAGTAATCAATACAGGTTCCGCAGCTTCGATAGTTTATCAGCAAGGGGCTAAATATGCGAATGGTGAATTCATCCAAATTCACCCGACTGCTATTCCTGGAGATGACAAACTTCGTCTTATGAGTGAATCAGCTCGTGGTGAAGGTGGCCGTATTTGGACGTATAAAGACGGTAAGCCATGGTACTTCCTTGAAGAAAAATATCCTGATTACGGAAACTTGGTACCACGTGACATTGCGACACGTGAAATTTTTGATGTCTGCGTTAATCAAAAATTGGGTATTAACGGGGAAAACATGGTCTACCTTGACCTTTCCCATAAAGATCCGAAAGAACTTGATATCAAACTTGGCGGCATCATTGAAATCTATGAGAAATTTACAGGCGATGATCCACGCAAACTGCCGATGAAAATCTTCCCTGCGGTCCATTATTCGATGGGCGGACTATGGGTCGACTATGAGCAGCATACGAATATCCCTGGTCTGTTTGCTGCTGGTGAGTGTGATTACTCTCAACACGGTGCGAACCGTCTTGGAGCGAACTCATTGCTATCTGCCATCTATGGTGGAATGGTAGCAGGTCCAGAAGCGGTCAAGTATATGCGCGGCGTAAAACGCACTGCAGACGAGCTTCCATCGACATTGTTCGAAACAGCTGTGAAAGACGAACAGCAAAAATGGGACGCGACATTGAAGATGGATGGAAACGAGAATGCGTATATTCTGCATAGGGAACTCGGAGAAATCATGACTGATAACGTGACAGTTGTCCGTTACAACGATAAATTGCAAGAAACAGACTACAAGATTCAAGAGCTTCTAGAACGTTATGAAAACATCAATATTGTGGATACACAACAATGGTCTAACCAAGGCGCGACATTCACTCGCCAGTTGAAAAACATGCTATACTTGGCACGAGTCATCACTTTAGGAGCACTGAATCGTAATGAGAGCCGTGGCGCACATTACAAACCGGACTTCCCTGAACGTGACGACGAAAACTTCTTGAAAACGACGATTGCAGAATTCGATGGGAAATCTGCGCCGATCCTTTCTTATGAAGAAGTGGATGTATCCTTGATTCCGCCGCGTAAACGTGACTATTCAGCGAAGAAAGGAGATTGACATAAGTGACTGAGCAAACAACTGCTGTCCTTGAGCAGCAAACTGCAGAGAAAACGGTCCATTTTGAAATCCAGCGTCAAGACACGCCTGATTCAAAACCGTATTGGGAAAGCTTTAAAATCCCATACAGACCGAATATGAACGTCATTTCCGCTCTAATGGAAATCCGTCGTAACCCGGTGAATGCTGAAGGGAAGAAAACGACGCCAGTCAACTGGGACATGAACTGCCTTGAAGAAGTTTGTGGCGCATGTTCTATGGTGATCAACGGACGCCCTCGCCAATCTTGTACAGCTTTGGTCGATCAGCTTACACAGCCGATCCGCCTTGAGCCGATGAGAACATTCCCGGTAGTACGTGACTTGGTTGTAGACCGTGAGTTCATGTTCGATTCCCTCAAAAGAATCAAAGCTTGGATTCCAATCGATGGCACATACGATTTGGGCGAAGGTCCACGTATGCCGGAACGTAAACGCCAATGGGCTTACGAATTGTCAAAATGCATGACGTGCGGCGTCTGCCTAGAAGCTTGTCCGAACGTCAACGACAAAACGAACTTCATCGGACCGGCATTATTGTCTCAAGTTCGCCTATTCAACTCGCATCCGACAGGTGCAATGAACAAAGACGAGCGCTTGGAGACAATCATGTCTGACGGAGGAATCGGTGAATGCGGTAACTCGCAAAACTGTGTTGTCGCATGTCCAAAAGGAATTCCTTTGACAACATCCATTGCTGCGATGAACCGCGCAACGACAGTACAAATGTTCAAAAACTTCTTCGGAAGCGACCATATGGTTGACTGATTATACTTTTTTAAGGAACTGTCCGGAAAGTCATAAAATGACTTTCCGCGACAGTTCTTTTTTTGTAATCAAGTGGCCCCGCGCCCGAAGCCGGCTGCATATTTTGGAAATCTAATTATATTGGATCTTTGCTAACTATTTGCTATAATAAAAGAATGAATGTTCATTCATTTTATCTTTGTTCAGCATCAACCTATCTTTATAGGTGAAGGGATGAAATCAAGTTTTATCTTCTGTCCAGTGGATGTTCATTGGCCAGCTGAACAAAGATAAAGCCTCCGGCGGATGTCACGGATTTTGAAAGGTGTTAATTGTGCAAGCACAATTCAAAATCCGGGACGCAATTACGCCGAGGCGTAATTGATAAAGGGGAGTGGGTATGTTGAGGATTGCATATATTGATAACATGGAGAAGTGGATGGAAGAGTTCACGTTTTCAGTACCTGTGTCCGTCAGGTTTTCAGAAACGGATATGTACGGCCATTTAAACAATACCGTCACCTTCGCATATTTTGAATATGCGCGGATCGAATACTTAAAGCACGTCGGCCATATGGAAGAGTGGCTTGACCCGAAAGGAACGACAATACCAGTCGTTGCTGATCTGCAATGCGACTATATGAAGCAAGTATTCTTTGACGAGCAGTTGTCGATATATGTTAAAGCTGCATCTATCGGAAACAGCTCCGTCGACATTCATTATATGGCAAGAAATGCTAAGAACGAACTAGTTTTTACGGGAAGAGGGACGATTGTCCAAATCGATAGGACAACAGGCAAATCCGTTCCATGGAAAAACGATCAAAAATCCGGGTTTTCCTTGTAAAATGATGAACGAGCCGGCACAGCCTAAACCATCTTCACATATTGTAAAGTGAACGTGGATAGGAGGGGGCGCGTCTTGACAGGAGAAATGAAAAACCGTTCTTTGCTTACAGCAAGGGAGCGAGAAATCTTTCATCTATTAGTGGATGATCATACGACGAAAGAAATCGCAGGACGGCTCGGCATTAGCGAAAAAACCGTCCGGAATCATATTTCGAATACCATTCAGAAATTAGGAGTATCCGGAAGGGCACAAGCGATTGTCGAATTGTTGCGATTAGGGGAACTGAAACTGAATTAAGCAAATCTATTGTTGTTCCTTGGAGATTAGGCTCAAATCAACCGTCATTTACATGTGTATGCTCAGTTCCCTGAAAAAATTTCCAATACTTATAAACCTTTTAAAACTGTTGCGTTATATGTCGAAAAAGGTGACAATAAGTAAACAGTATTTGTTTTCAGGGAGCTGGTATATGTGGCGGAACATAACGCAATGAGTCTTGACGGCGCCGAGAACATTGCTCGGATGGAAAAGGAACTTCGATATATATCTGGGATCATAAAGCAGCAAGGCCGAAAAATATTAAGCAATTATACAATCACACCTCCTCAATTCATTGCATTGCAATGGTTGTTCGAGCATGGGGACATGACGATTGGCGACTTGTCGAATAAAATGTATCTGGCATTCAGCACGACGACAGATCTTGTCGATCGCATGGAAAACAACAAGCTCGTGAAGAGGGTGCGGGATGAGCAGGACCGTCGTGTCGTGCGCATCCATTTATTAGGTGAGGGTGAACGTATTATCGAAGAAGTAATTGACAAACGACGGAAATATTTAAATGCAGTTCTCGAGGATTTTTCAGAGGTGGAAATAAACGAGTTTTCCCGATTGTTGACAAAACTGCACAAAGAGATGATCAAGGATTGAAGATCCCGAAAAATGCACCAATCGGAGTCATTGATTCCGGTGTAGGCGGATTGACCGTCGCAAAAGAAATATTACATTTTTTACCCAATGAAACAATTATTTATATAGGCGATGATGCGCGTTGTCCATACGGGCCACGTTCAGTAGAAGAAGTGAAGGAATTTACGATGGAGATGGCTACTGCACTTGCCAAAATGGGTGTTAAAATGCTGGTAGTCGCTTGCAATACCGCGACAGCCGTGACGCTAGATATGTTGCGAGAAAGGTTCCCTTTCCCCGTGTTAGGAGTAATCGAGCCGGGGGCAAGGGCCGCCGTACTCGCATCAACTACCGGTAAAATTGCGGTGTTAGGGACAGTCGGCACGATCAAAAGCAAGGCGTATGAGAATGCCATCTCCGCCATTTCGGAAGAGGTGGATATTATTCCTCTTGCCTGTCCTGAGTTTGTTCCTCTTGTTGAAAGTGGTCAATACAAACAAATGGACATTCAGCCGATAATAAAACGGTCATTGCAGCCGATAGCACATTTGGAATTTGACACAGCCATTTTAGGCTGCACGCATTATCCACTTCTACATGATCCTATTAAAGAACAATTACCGGTTGGTGTGAAAATCGTATCGTCTGCGTATGAGACGGTGCGAGATGTGGAGAGTACTCTATCCGGCCTAGGCCTTGCAAACATCTCCGGTAATCGAAATGAGCCGATATTTTACACGACCGGACAATTGGATGGCTTTACATCGATCGCAATCGATTGGCTCGGTATTGAAAACCCTGATGTCAGACATATTGTTCTAAGTAACCCCGGCTGCCAATAATGGCAACCGGGGTTTTGCTATGCCGAAAATGAGTATGGTAAGATGGATGCTGAATTCGAATAGTGGAGGTTATCCAATATGAGGCATGATGGAAGAACTGCAGGTATGGGAAGGCCGGTTACGATTGATACGGATTATTTAATCCATCCGGAAGGGTCGGTGCTAATTTCTGTCGGAAATACGAAGGTGATTTGCACGGCATCCATAGAGGAAAGAGTTCCACCGTTTCTAAGAGGAAGTGGACAAGGCTGGGTGACCGCGGAGTATTCAATGCTCCCGCGAGCGACTGGTCAGCGGACTCAACGGGAATCTTCACGTGGAAAAGTTGGCGGAAGAACGATGGAAATCCAGCGTTTGATCGGCCGCGCGATGCGAGCGGTGATAGATCTTCGTGCTCTTGGAGAACGGACAATCTGGATTGACTGCGACGTTATCCAAGCAGATGGGGGGACACGAACAGCTTCCATTACAGGGGCATTTGTCGCTATGAGCATTGCGGTCTCCAAGTTAGTGAAAGAGAAGGGATTAACCCAATTTCCGATCCGTGACTATTTGGCCGCTACCAGCGTAGGGAAGACAGCGGAAGGCATCTTGCTGCTTGATCTCGATTATCCCGAAGACTCGACGGCCGCTGTCGATATGAACGTCGTCATGACGGGGGCAGGGGAATTTGTTGAATTGCAAGGGACTGGCGAGGAAGCGACATTCACCAGACAGGAAATGAATGATCTCGTCGAGCTTGCAGAAACAGGCATCCAACGGCTGATCAGCATCCAAAGAGATGTACTTGGCGAAATTGGAACGCTTATTGGCGGAAAGGATGAGAAAGAACGATGAAGAAGATATTGATTGCAACAAACAATAAAGGGAAGGCAAAGGATTTTGAAACGCTTTTCAGCCCGTATGGCTTCGAAGTGCACACTTTGAATGACTTGGAACAGGATATCGATGTAGAAGAGACGGGTGTTACATTCGAGGAAAATGCTATTTTGAAGGCTGAAACGGTTTCCAAGCTTCTAGGAATCATGGTCATTGCAGATGATAGTGGTTTGGAAATCGACAAGCTGCAAGGGGCTCCAGGTGTCTATTCTGCGCGTTACGCGGGCGAGCCGAAGAATGACGAGGCGAATATCGACAAGGTGCTTTCAGAGCTTCAGGGAGTGCCTGAGGAGGAGCGTACGGCACGTTTCCGTTGCGTACTTGCCGTAGCAGGACCTGATAGGGAGACGGTAACGTTTTCAGGAAGCTGCGATGGAGTGATTTTAGAAGAGAGAAGAGGTTCGAACGGCTTCGGTTATGATCCAATTTTCTATTCTCCCGTCAAGGGACGTTCGATGGCTGAATTGTCACCGGAGGAAAAAGGTGAAATCTCACATCGGGGTGCGGCACTTCGCCAGTTGAAGGAACAGTTGCCGCAGATGCTGGATTTAGGAGATGCGCAATGAAGATCGTTGTAATGAGCGATTCTCATGGCGATAAGGAAACGGTGAAGGCCGTTTCCGCGTTGCAGGCGGATGCATTTTTCCATTGCGGGGATAGTGAATTGTCATGGGACGATCCGGTATTGCAAAACATTCATATTGTGAAGGGTAATTGTGATAGGGATGAGCGTTTTCCGGATTCGGTCATCATTCAAGTGGGCGGCAAAAAAATATGGATGGTGCATGGGCATGAGCATGATTGCAAACGGACAATGCTGCCATTGTATTATGGGGCTCAGGAAATCGGGGCCGACATCGTCTTATTTGGTCATTCCCATTCGTATGCTGCTGAACTGAGGGAGGGGATATTATTCGTCAATCCAGGAAGCACATTGCTTCCGAGGGCAGGCAATCAGCCATCTTTCGCCGAAATAGAATGGGACGACGGATACCGAATTCACTTCAAAAACATGGACATGGAACCTATAATTACAGCGGAAATGAAAAATATCGCAAATTAGTGTTGACTTTTCCAGCGAGCCTGCCTATAATAAAACTTGTCGTTAGGCAATCACACAGTTGCCAAACAACATGTCTCAGTAGCTCAGTTGGATAGAGCAACAGCCTTCTAAGCTGTGGGTCGGGGGTTCGAATCCCTCCTGGGACGTATTTCAGTAAAAACTGAACACGATAAGAAATAAGAAGATGACCGTAAACGTTGATATAACAGCGTTTACGGTCATTCTTTGTTTTTCGAGTATACGTTTAAAAACGATTAGAATTGATTGAACACAACACAAATGCAACACAAAAGGTAGGACTAGGCATGCAGTGCAGTCATTATACTAACCGATTTCTCTTCTTCCTCTTTTCGCATCTCTTTTAAGACATGCGAATAATACTTCAAAGTGGTCTCTATATCTTTATGGCCCGCTCTTTCGGATATAAACTGTATTGATACTCCTTTGTATAATAGAACCGAAATATGCGTATGCCGCAACCCGTGAATAGTTATCGGTTGTATCCCTAATCTATTTAATGTATTGCGGAGCAGTTTGTTTGTTGCTTCGTTTGTCAAAGTGCCTTTGATTGATTGAGGGTTGAAGAATACAGTTTCATATATATTTGGTGGTAATTTAGAAAACAGGTCTTTGAATATATCCATTGTTACCTTATCTATCGCAACGTCCCTTTTTGATTGAGGGTTTTTGAGGGAGGTGAATCCAGTCCCTTCTTTATAGTCCCAAGCCTGTCTCACCTTTATGATGTTCTTCTTAAAATCGAAATCGCTTCTTTTCAACCCACATAGTTCCCCGAATCTCAAACCCGACACTATCGCAAGTAATAATAAATAATATCCTAAACTCCTATCCAACCGATTCTTTATTTCGGCAATCAATGTTACACTCTCTTCATAATTCAGGTGACGCTCTTCAGGCCTCTTAGAAACGACGCTGCTGTTGAATTCCACTCCCCGGGTAAAGTCTATCCGGATTCTTCCCTCGTCGACTGCATCCCTCACACAGGCCCTTATATGCGTATTTAATTTCCTTATCGTTTCATAAGAGCGTGTTTTCCCATATTCATTCAAAAATCGTTGATATTTTCGTTTTGTCATGTCTTGAAGTGTTGTCCTGCCAAATGATTCTTTTATAGTTTCATACGTATTTAGGTAGCGCTCATATGTGACTTTTTCTTTTGGTGTCTTTAAATCCTTTACCCATTCGTAGAAATAGTCCGCAAAAACGTCTTTCGATAAAACAGGGGATAAACCCAGTGCCATTTCACCCTCGATTAGGTTGGCCGCTATTTTTGCCTCTCCTCTCGTGCGAAACCCACCTTTTCGAATAGGATCATATTTTCCATCAGTGTATCGACTGATGGTGTATTGCCATGTCTTTCCCCTCTGTTGAAATGTAGCCATGAGAAAATTACCTCTTTTCTAAGTTTAATTACGAACTGTATTGAATAGCCATTCTGTTTAGTAACCATTTGTCCAACCGTTCAGCTGCAAAATTTAATTCCACGTTAAAAGTATTTGCAATGAGCCAGACAGCTTCACACCGTAGTTGTGGCAAGTCTAATTCGTTCAACATAAATGTGGGTATGCAAAAATGATAAGCAAACTGTATTGCCTGCCATTCTTGATAATCTCGAAATAGTTCAATCATGAATTGTTGGTGTCCATCGTGCCTTAAAATGTGCCCTAGTTCATGACCGAAATCCTGCCAAATCTTTTGAGGGCTTTGATTTTCATTTAAAAAAATCCGATACTTTCCACCTAAATTGTTTGCCTCGCTTGCCTCGTCAAAGTAATAAGTGCTTATATCAAATTTCTCGGAAATCAAAGCAATCAATTCATCGCAATTAAATGAATCAGCATCAGTTATGGCTAGTGAATGATAAATCGATAAAACCATTTCTTCTAAGAGACTAAAATTTGTAATCCTCAAATTTACACATCTCCTTGCAATAAAAGCGAATGTATGTTCGTTTTTAATTTATAATGATACCCTATCTAAAAATAAAAGATAGGGTAATTTAATCATATTTTTAAAATGCGTTTCATTTGTCCTCATTTTTAATAATTTCCCACATTTTCCTCAATTTCATTAAGTCTTCCTCATCAGATTTGGGTAATTCTAAATACCATCTTTTGAGATCTGGGTCTTTAATCGCGTTTTCAAAATCCTTATCATCACCAGTTGGATAGGAATTATCTAAATGTCCGTATAGGTAATCAATAGAAACGTTATAAAGTGTAGCAATTTCTTTTATCATATGTTGATCCGGACTTCTTGTACCGTATTCCCAATTAGCATAGGTAGATAATGTTTTAATACCTAACTTTCTCGCCACATCAGTTTTTGTCCAATTTCTTTCTTTCCTCAGAGCTATTAATTTCTCGTGAAGGTTTTCAGCCACAGTACATGCACCTTCTCATGATTATTTTCTCTATTCTATCATACCAAGTGTGGTTTGAGTAACCCCTCAGCACTTAAGGAAGGAAGCTATAATTTATCTCTTATTATTCATAACGAGTAACATTTTACTTGACTTACCCGTTATGAGTAAGTATAGTAATCTATAAAGTTACACAAAACGAGTAGAAAGTTGGTGTGTTTTAGTTATATTTCTATTTTTGGAACTCGATACTACACAAATAGTGAAGGGTATATTTTTTTAGCTTTAAGTTACTCGAAACGAGTAACTTTGAAAAATTAAGATTCTAATATCCAAGGAGGGAAGGCATGTGGAACAACAGTTATCAGTTAATCTTACAATCCCCATCCCGAACGATACGGTTTTAATCCGAAAGGTGGAACTTGAGGAACTGAGAAGCCGCGAGTTGATGGGTGTCTACTGGAGCATGAAGGATCTAGAAAAAAGGACAGGCAAGAAAAGTGAATGGCTTAAAGAGAATATCCTTTTCAGACCACTCTTTAGAAAAGAGCTCGACAGTCAGAATGGTGGATTTGTGTATTATCCAAAAGGCAAAGGACAGACTTGGTCATTTCAAGCATCTAAGATGGCTGTTTTCCTGGACAGAAATTTTCATCTCGTTTTTCGATAACATTTACGATCCTGTACTGATAAATAACTTTTGAAAGGATGAAGAGAGATGGCATACTTTGTAGTCCAAGTGCGTTCTGGCAAAGAGATTGAAGTGAAAGAAATGTTGAAAGCTGCTTTGCATAGGACAGGGGATTCGATGGTAAAAGCAATATATGCAATGGAAACATTCACTGAAATCGTTCGAAACGAACATGACATGTGTGATCTATCCGCTTTAAAGACCGAAGACATTTCGGATCATTTATATGTGAAACGGATTCAGGCCGGTTTAAGTAACCTCCGCGCAGCTTGTGACAGTCTCAAAGTATATGAAGATGCCAACTCGCTTAAATTACTCAACAGTTATAAGGAAAACATCCGGGAACTATCGACTGAGTTGCGGGAAGCTCGTAAAGGTACAAGGAAAATCAGTAGCGTGTTAAGTGGGTATATTTTAGTTGAATTGAATGTTAACTTTCATTATTTCCCGGATAATATTTGGCATCTAGTGAAATCGATTCCGAATGTAGCTGGGATTCCAAGCAAGTATAATATTCCGCAAGAAGAAGTGGATGCTTTCTTTACTCAGGTTGATGTTACCCCGGAAGTGGAAATGCAGCTAGATGAACTTCTGTCTAATGAGGAAATCAAAGACATGAAAAATGAAATGCTCCACGAAGCGAACAAGGCTATAGGTACTGTAGAAGAAGATGAGTTGCTTGAGAGCATTGATTCACTTGAAACTACGCTGATTGAATCTGTTACTGAGGTGAAAGCGACAGTCGACCCATCCAGTCCGATTAAGAGCCTGGTAGAGCGTTGTAAAGCGTTGGTCCGTCGAAAACGTCAATCAGTTATCTTGCCGAGCACCTTGTTTCTGGGCCTTTACAATGAAATTGAAATAAAGAACCTCTTTCCAGCCACAAATGCCGATGATTTCCTCCATCGGTTAAAGGGGTGGATCTACCGGCATAGTAGCGAGGTGAACATAGAATGAACGTCTATATTGGGAAAGTCTCGAAAGTGCTGTATCGAAATGAAGAATTCTTAATCGCTAAATTGAAGACAGGCGAAGAGGAGATCATTGTTAAGGGAAATATCTATGGGGTGTATAAAGGTGAGGAAATCCAAGTGAAAGGTACTTGGGAGATGCACCCTAAATTCGGTAAACAACTTGCGATCGCCTTTTGGGAAAGGCCGATCCCACAAACGAAAGACCAGATTATCGCATTCCTTTCCTCTCCACTTGTAAAGGGGTGCGGAGCCAAACAAGCGTCACTGATTGTTCAGCAGTTAGGCGTAGAGGCACTACCCATCATTTCTCAACAAGGCGAGCAAAGTTTACAAGGCATCAAAGGAATAGGAAAGAAACGAGCCAATCAAATTGTTGAAAGTGTTAGGTCTACATTTGAAGTCCAAAGAATTCTTTCTGAGTTGCTTGTCTATGGGATAACTGCAAATATGGCTATGCGCTTGTATAAGGAATATGAATCCAATACGATTGCCATCGTTACCGAAAATCCATATAAGCTAACAGAGTTGAATCTGATAGGTTTTCTAAAGGCTGATGAAATTGCTCGTAAGATGGGGATTTCTCCTTTGTCTGGATTTCGAATTGATGCTTGTGTGAATTACATCTTGAAGGAAACGTGTTTTAGTTCTGGTCATTGTTTCGTTTCGGAGGATGAGCTTTTGACTGAAGCTGAACGTGCTTTAAACCATAATGCTTCAGATGCTGATAAAGTATCCATGGATGAATTGACTCAAAGCGTCTATCGTTTAGAAGAAAAACAGATTGTAATTGAAGATGGTTGCGTTTATCCAAAATTTTTATTCACATATGAAGACAGATTAGCCCGGAAACTTTCAGAAATGAAGGGTTCTCGGGGTGGCGAAGCATTGCTTTCGCTCGAAAAGCAGATAATGAAGTATCAGAGAAAACATGGAATCATCTTGGCTGAAAAGCAACGAGTTGCAGTCAGGCGCTTATTCGAGGAACAGATTCTGATACTAACAGGTGGACCCGGAACTGGGAAAACAACCGTTATTCGTGCCATGTTAGATATTTATAGAGAAATGTATCCCGAAAAAAATGTCCGCTTGGCAGCCCCCACCGGTAAAGCAAGTCGTCAACTGTCAGAAGTGGCAGGATATGAGGCTTCGACAATTCATCGATTAATTGGATTCCAGCAAGGAGAGATTCCCCAATATAATTGGGAAGACAAGTTGCCTTGCGATTTCTTGATCTTAGATGAGATGTCGATGGTTGATGTTCAGTTGGCCAGTTTATTGTTGGATGCCCTTGAACGCGATACGAAGATTCTCTTTGTTGGTGACATTGACCAACTGCCTTCCGTCAGCCCAGGCAGTGTTTTGAGCGATATGATTAAGGCAGGTCTTCCTACAGTCAGCCTGACGGAAGTATTTAGACAAGCCGAAGAAAGTCAGATTATCAGCAACGCCCATAGAGTCAATAAAGGGAAATCACTTCTTATCGATCAAGATAAAGGTGATTTTTATTTTATCCATCAAGAAGACCCAAAGCGGATAGCTAATCTGATTGTTAGAAGCGCTCTTCGCTTTCAGGAGTTGGGGCATCCCTTGTCCGATATCTTGATTTTAAGCCCGATGAAAAAAGGTCCCGTCGGCACAATCACATTGAATGAGCAGCTACGGGAAGCTTTAAATCCTGCTGATCAAACGAAAAGTGAGTGGAGAATCGGAAAGAGACTATTCAGGCTTGGCGATAAAGTGATTCAGATTAAGAACAATAAAACAAAAGGTGTTTTCAATGGAGATATCGGGGTGATCGTCCAAATTTCAAAAGAGGTAAATCAAGAAAACGAAACCGTGGAATTGATGACTTGTGATTTTTCTGGATTGACAGTGACATACGAAAAGACAGATACAAAAGAATTGGAGCTTGGCTATGCCATCACCATCCACAAGTCGCAAGGGGGTGAAGCACCGATTGTCATCATCCCTGCAACGACCAGCCATTATGTCATGCTTGCTCGCAATCTTATGTATACAGGAATGACAAGGGCAAAGGAGAAGATTGTACTAATCGGTACACAGAAGGCAATGAATATGGCTATCAACAATAACAAATTAGCTGATAGGAATAGCAGGTTGGCACAACGGATAAGGACATATATCAATTACAATAACCGATTCGTAAACGAAGCAAGCACAGGTAGGCGGTGAATGTATGAATTTGAAGGAACATCTAGAGTCAGCGGAAAAGAAAGCTAGATTGCGTGAGAGTAAGTCAGTCGTTGATTTAGTGAGTGTAGCCAATGAAGAGCGTAAAGCGAATGAGCAGGGGTATGGCCTCTACAAACTCGAACAGAAGAACAAGGCAACTTTTGTTCAGGGAATCAAAGATAACCTAGATGTGCTAGTCAGGAATGAACATCTGACCAATGCAGAGCTAGGTTTTTTATTTTCCCTGTCTCCATTAGTTGAGTTTCATTCGAATGCAATTACGGATCAAGAGACCGGTCAATTTATGACTGTTTCCGATTTAGCAATCTATTTGAACAGAAGCAGGGAGAGCTGTAGCCGTGTATTAAGCAAGTTGATTGAAAAAGGGGTCATCTATGAATTTGTGGATGCTCAAGAGATCAAAGAGTTTAACCGCAATGTTTCACGAAGACCTCTGTTTATGAACCCTGAAATTATCTATGCAGGTGATCGAAACAAGGTGGATGCCACTTTATCCAAACTGATCATCAACTTTGATCGGTTGGAAAGGAAGAAAGTATTGCTGCCATGGAAATTATGGATTCATCAGAACGAGGAACACGGGAAACTATATAAAAGGAAAACATTTTTGGAGTTCAAAAAGAAGCAAAAAGCCGGTAAATGACCTATTTGGGGTGTGACATATTTATCACACCCCTTGACTTTTCGAATTAAAGGGGAATTTCTCGAAACTGGGTGTGATAATTAAATCACACCCCTGTGACTTTTCTGTCACACCCTAAAACGGCAACAAACGTTGTCATAAAGCGATTCTTGGCCGTTTTGCCAAAGGCGCCCTATCTCACTCTTATATATAGGGCTACACCTTCGGAAATGCACTCATCAAATGCAGGTTAATATCATCGAAGTAAAGGGGGTGTAAAAAGGACATATGACGTTCACCATAATGGGTTCGGTTGTTGGAAAGAACCCATGAATTAGCACATTAATCGAATACAAATTGAAGTGACCGTATAAAATTTGCAGTGTTGGATTTGGAGACTTATGGTAAAATAAATTTAAATGTTGTGAAAGTTTTCACTTAAACTAACGAGGCAGGATACCTTAAGAAAGAAAACATTAAAAAGGTTTTGAAGGAACAAACGAGGAGGAGTTAGAAATGAGAAGAATTATTCGTTTGCCTTTATTTTTGGTTTTAGTAGTAATCCTTGTTGCTTGTTCTGAAAAAGAAGGAGAATTAACAAAGGTTGATATCAAAGAAGTGATTGAAGAAGGCGAATTAACAAGAGTCGATGTCCAAGAAGTGAATGAGAAAGGGAATTCTGAGGACGTTGTGACAATCACTGATCCAGAAAAATTAGACATGATTAAAAAGTCTTTAGGAAATGTAAAGTGGGAACCAAATGTAGAAGCAGAAATGGCAAGGGAAGAAGATGTAGTAGTTACTTTATTTTATACTTTCGATAAAAACATGCCTGAAAGACTTTATGAATATCGAATTTGGTTTTCGAATAATGAAACAGCTACAATTATCAGCAATAAGGAAAGTGAAGGATATGGCAGATTAGATAAGGAAAATACTCAAAACCTTAAAAATGCCTTATTGAACTAACTGGTGCTTTAGTTAAGAATCGGTTGCCTAAACAGAAGAGAAAAAACAATTTAAAACATGGGCTGGAAAAAAGATGGTGTAGCGATGTGTTGTTCGCACTCCCTCCAATTTTCCAGCCCATGTTTTCCTTTGTTTGATAAAAGGATAGGTGAGAAAGAAGATTGAAAGGACATGGAGGCTTATGAATTATAAAGTGAGGTGTTGTCTGGTGGAGTGGTCCACTCACGCTATTTCAGGAATGGTAGCAGGATATACGGTGACAGGGGGTGATTGGAAAGGGGCTGCGGTTGGAGCTGTTGCAGGAGTCATTCCAGATATTGATGAACCGAAATCAAAGTTCGGGAAGCTGTTTTTCTTTGTATCCCTTCCAATCCAAGCATTGTTTGGTCATCGTACATTTACTCATTCACTTCTATTTGCTTTCGTTGTCGGCATACTGGTTTATCCTTTTACCGAGTGGTGGGTGACATATGCATGTATTGGTGGAATTCTTGCTCACATTACAGGAGACATGCTGACCGGAAAAGTGAAGCTGTTCTATCCCTCTAGTAAATCTGTGGGCATTTCAATACCATCTTTGAGTTTCACATTAATTGATAGAATCACAAGGCTATCACTCATTATTTACATGTGCTGGGTCATAGTAGCAAAGTTGAATCTAAAATTTTAGGAGGTCATTAGGTTGGAGAACATTGCAGTCGATTTGGGCTATGGATTTGTTAAGGCGTTATCATCATCAGGGAAGCGTGTCATATTCCCTTCACTGGTCGGGAAAGGGTACGACAGGGGGATTACGAATATCCTCGGGGATACACCGAATGACATGGCAAACATGCATGTAACCATCGAGAATGAAGATTATTTTGTAGGTGAACTTGCCAATGAATCACGTTCGTTATCTCGTATCTTTGAACGTGAACGGTTCAATCATATTTACACACATATCCTTTTGAATACAGCCATACAGCTTGTCACGGGTGGCAGAGGAGGCTCAGTCAATCTGTCAACGGGTCTACCACTAGACTTCTATCAGGCACAAGCCAAGGACTTTCAATCATCCATCACTGGCATCCAGTCTTTTATTGAATGGAAGTCGGGTCCGTTAGTTGAGGGGGCGAAACAAGTGAACGTAGAACGCGCACTTGTATTTCCGCAAGGGGCTTCAGCCATCTTTTCAGCGTTGATCAATCATGAAGGGAAGTTCACTTATCCTCAATTCATGAATCAAGGGTCTCTGATTGGTTTAATTGATATCGGTTTTAGAACAACTGATTTTGTCGTGGTAGAGATTCAGGCGAACGGATCTTTTGTTCCAAAGGCGAAGTTATCCGGTACTGTCGATGACGGTGTAAATAATTTGTATAGGGATATTCGACAATCCTTCAAGACACAAACAGGTGGCGCGGATTTGAGTGAGCTTTATATCAATAGGATTTTAAAGGATGAACAATTGAAGTATAAAGGAAACAGTATTGATTTCAGTCAAATTATTCAATCCAGTAAGAAGTCCATAGCCACTAACATTGTAGATCGCTTGAAAAACGTTTGGGCTGAAGAATCGGATCTTTTCGATGCGATTTTCTTGGCAGGAGGTGGTGGCGAGCTGTTCGAGCCTTTTATCCAGCCCCATTTTGAATACCGTTTGTTGAAGATAACGGAAAGCCAATTTGCAAACACAATCGGCTATTTGAGATTAGGGAAGTCCGTATTCGAGCAGCTGGATCGCCGTCATAAGTCAGTGATGTGATATGAATGCAAATTGGGAAAAGCGGTATAGCTTCCGTCTTCAAGAAGAGGATGAAGAAATTTATAACTTATTGGCACGCGTACCGGACAACAAGCGAAGCGAGACCATCAGGCAGATGCTACGTTTCGCGGTCCGGACACTATCGGAAAATCAAAAATCGAATAATGAGAACAGGCGATTGTTAAAAGAAGTGCAGCTATTGCGAGAAGACTTGATGAAACAACATTTAGAGCTATTGACGAAAATCGAGAGCAGTCTGTCAGCCGGGAACGTCCAGGCAGATGATACAAATGAAGACTCGACAATAACAGAACAAGCGATAGACGATAGCGCTAGTGCGATGCTGTCGTCTTTCGGCATTGAATTCTAACCATTTATGGAGGTGCGAAAACATTGAAGACTAAAGAAGAGCTACGTATAAGTAAGAAGAAAAAGTTCTTGAAAGTTTGTAAAACGTTGAGGGTGTGTGATACCTGTCTATTTAAAGAATTGGTGATGATGGGGGACCGATCGAATGACAGGGAGATGGTCGAAGCTCTCTGCGGTGGGTGTCCCAATTATATAGAAATGCGCAAAGTAGGTGACGAACTTTGGAATACAGATACGTATCTTGAAGCGATCCTTGAGAAAAAACAGGACATAACCACCCAGGAAATATTAATGCTGCTTGACGAGGGAATTCCGAAGAAGAGAATTCGAGAAGCACTGGGAATCCGGTCGGCGATGGAGTTCAGAACATTTATATCGGGACTTATTGAAAATGAAAGGAGACTATACCAATGAAGCTACTGGAAACAACTATCGATTCATATGTAGAAGCTGAATATCAAATAAAACGTCTTTTAACAGATACGCGGGACCTTATGAAAAATATAAATGTGTTCAATTTGAATGCTGATGCTGTCCAAAAATATCACATATTGTACAAAGCGATGGAGGGACTTGAGGAGGCTTATTCTTCTATCGTTGATTTGAATAGGAAGGTTTTGATAGAAGGACACTTGCTGAAGAATGAACGGGGACGCTATGAACTTCGTGGGAGAGAGTTTACGAGTGGTTCCTTGATTGACGTTTGGCGCGAAGACCCTGAAATGAAAGATGGGGGCTATTACATTTCTACTCGGATCGAGCACCGTGGAGGAGACTATTACTGCGTAGATATGCCTTATATAAAATTGGATGGATTGAAAGCTCGATACAGGGCTGCATCCTGAGAATTTCATTGAGAAAGGAGCGAGGAAAATGCAGATGAGTTTGGAACAAACCTATAAGGCGGTCATACTGAAAGAAATGTTGGAACAGGAATTCAAGGAACTTGAATCCGTTCAAAAAAACAAGGGCCGTGAAAAAATGATAAGCAGGGCAACCATGCGGAAAATCGTGAAACGATTGTTCATCTGGTTGCCTGTTTTTATGATCTTCGTGAATTATGTCCGTAATGGAATTGACCCTTTTATTTTCATCTATGCACCTGTGTTTCTGTTTTACACTTCTGTCTATACGAGTGTAATACTCTTATTCATATGGGTTTACAATTCAGCCATCAGGTGCTTCTTCAAAGCAAAGAAGGTGAATCCAAAAGAGTTGGCATTTTATGAGCAAAATAAAAAAGCCATCCAGGTGAACATCGAAACTGTTAAGCATGCCTTGAAAAATCATTCATTGATACAGAAGTATTATTCCAAAGAGGTTTTGGAGCAATTGATTGCTTATAAGAGGGAGGGGAGAGTAAAAACCGATCAGGATGCTATCAAACTGTTTACAAAGGAACATCCTTCATATGCTCAGCCCGTTTCTTCAAAATTAGAAAGAGGGTTTACGAAAATGAGTTTGCTCATTCGAAACTTCATAGGCACGGTTGCAGCTGCATCTCTTTTTGCAAGCGGTATAAACCACCGGAAATATCGCAAGGGATGGTGATGCGCGAATCTGTGAAAGGGGGTGAGTGAATGTTTAAGCTTATTATCGGGACTATCCTTATGATCTTCCTAATCGTTGTGATTGGAAGCTTATTGTTGGAGCAATTTCCGTCATTGATTCCTTTATGGGAAGAGCTGAAAATGCACGTTATCAATCTTTATGAGTCCTCATTAATTAAATACGGGACTGTGACTACACTTGTATTGATTGTCGCGATTTTTATCGTCGTTGGAAGTTCGAAGAAGTTTTAACGAAAGGACAACAAGAAAAATGGAGGGAGGTAATCGATATTGAGGAAGAGATTAAATAAGTCGGGTACTCCAAAGGACGGTCTTTTGAAAACGGCAGTTGAGATTTTCAAAAGAGCGAATGAAAATGAAAAACGAAAGAAAGAAATTAGAATACAGGAAAAGAAAAGCAGACCGAAAGGATACCGGGCTAAGAAGCTTGGGGCATTCACTTTCTGGTTGCTTTTTTCATTTATGCTGCTGATTGTATTCGTCAATGTATTTTCTTCTAATGGTCTCTCAAATGCAGTGACTGAAGGAGAAGAAGAATTGAATAAAGCAACTTCAGCCGAGGGAATTGAGTTCGCAAAAAGTTTCCTTGTAACCTATTTCAATTGGAACGTAGATAACGAGAAAAGGAGTGATCGAATCGGTAGGCTAGGTCGTTATCTACCAGACACATTGAGCGAGGAGGCGGTAACAGGCGGTAGCAAATGGAACTCGACACTTACCCGTGAAAGCATTGTGCTGAAGGATATAGACAATCTTGGAGATTCCAAAGCGCTTATCACATTTCAAGTGAAATTGTTGTTTCAACGGACGGCAGTCAATAACCAGACGGAAGATAAAGCAAAAAGTCCTCCCGAAAGGGTGAAGGCTGATAAGTATATTTCAGTCCCTGTTTTCTATGACGAGGAAGAAAATCGTTTTATCGTTTATGACTTGCCAAGTTTCACCTTCGTGGAGCAGGAGAAGATTGATAGCACGATTGCTCTTGAAACGGACGGTCTAAAGTCAGTCACAGATGGCAGCACTCAAAACATCAAGGCATTCCTAGAGACGTTCTTTGAAGCTTTTTCAACAGACTCCAAGGACAAGCTAACTTATATAGTGGAGGATCCGAAACACCAAAATGGACTTAACCAGACAATGAATTTTGTCAGATTGAAGAACACGGAAATATTCGAAGGGAAAAAAGCGGAAGAAAAAGTGGTCAGAACAGAAGTGATCCTTGCGGAACCGGATACGGGAATTGAATTCACTTCCTCTTATCTCTTAGTGTTGGCCGAAAAGGAAGGGCGTTACACAGTTTTGCACATCAATAACAAGTCATACATCGATGAGTTGAAAAATAAGAAGCATGAAGAGGAAATCGAAGCGACTGAAGGTCGAGAGCTTCATAAGGAAGACAATCCGGAAGATGAATAACTAGAAGAATAGGTGAAGATGACGCAGACAATAGTCTGTGTTTTTTTATTGTGGAGGGAGGTGAATTGAATGAGTTTGGAAGGATTGTTTACATGGATTTCAGAGGAAATCAAGTGGGCATTGTTCATCGTTCTGTTTATTGCCCTGATTGTAACAGCTTTTAAAAGAGCGTGGATTGCGATGATCGGTGTTGTTATCGGTCTTGCCTTCATTGGAATTTTCATCGTGAATCCTGATGTCTTGATTGGTATTTCCGAGTTTATTGCGGAGAAATTGAGTTTAGGAAAATGAAACTCGCATTTATTTATCGGCAAGGGGGATTATCCTTCTTGCTTTTATAGATAGTGTACAGCATGGAGGTGAAAGCTCATTAAAAGGATTCCGCTGTATGTGCTGAACAATTTCATTCGTTTTGAAAGGCAGCTTTATCAAATCTTCGGTTTGGAATTGGGAAGACCGCTGCGGTTGAAAGCAGTCATGTATTTCATTTCGATTGCGCTAGTGGAAGTAGCCATTTACTTCACGCCTGGAATCGGTCGCTTAATCAATTGGATACCGGTGGGGATTTTGATTCTAATTCCGATTGGACTAGCTTGGTTACTTGCTGACGTCGGGACGGAAGGAAGGTCACCAATCCACTTTTTCCGCTCATTCATTTCCTATCAAATAAGGAAGTTGAAGAACAATACATTATACAGAGGACGAGAAGTGGAGAGAGAAAGGGATTATCAATTCCATAACTACTATACCTATGCTGAATCAAACGGGCCTGACGAATTGTTTGTTTTACCAAGAGAAGTTGATGAAGAGCATGCAAAAGCTATGAATTATCTGGCCCGTATTTTAAACGGAGACCTTGAGCTAAATGAGAAACCAACCACAGGTCCAAACGGTGAAATGGAGGGCGATAAAATTGCATGATGAAAAAACCTCAATGACGTAAAACGGGAAGAAGCTGTTCTTTACGTGCAGCTTCCTTCTTTTTATTAAAAATCAAAGGAAGTGGTTAACATGAAAATCGAGTTTCCCGTAAAACACATAGAGAATAACTTAGTCTTTTCTCATGACGGTACCGTTTGGGCTTACTATAAAATAGACGGTTTCAACTATGACTTTTTGGAAGATGACGAGAAGATTCTGCCCTTCCAACAACAAATGTCGTTCCTGACGAATGTAGGACTTGACCTTCATTTTCTTGTCGTGCCTAACCCAACAAATATAAAAGGAATTTTGAACTCGACAATCGAGGAAATGAAATTGAAAGAATATCCCCTGAAAGAGAATGGGATTCAATTTATTGAGCAAGTCAAAAAAGCCCTTGAGAATGAGCGGGAATTGAATGAATCAAGTGAGTATCATCATTATATCGGTATTCAATTAGATCCTGAGAAAAACAGATACGTTTCCGGTAATGCCGGTATCAATGCATTGACCTCCATAAAGATGTTTTTTGAAGGTTTTAGTTCCCCTCTTTATCAGGCTGTAGGTTTGTATCCGGATGATATTCTTCAAACTCAGATCAATGCATACCAAAGCCAAGCGGTTTCTATTGAATCTACAGTTGCCAATTCATTTGGTTCACGAATCCAAAAAGTCACAACTGAAGAATTGGTCTTCATTATCGAAAAGACTTTTAGTACACGAAACAATAACACGGATGTTCAGCCCCGCACTTCCTTTGAAATCGGGACTGTTGTTGAGGGGATTGACAAGCAAGGAAACAAACATAAAGCGATTCGAAACAATAAAAGAGATTTCTTTGACTTGCAGAATACGAATATTAGGGAAATCGGACCGAAGACTTTGCAGTTAAGCCGAATCACAGACGACAATGAAATTGAAAACCTGTATTGCCAATACTTGACCATAGAATATATGGATGACGTACAACATCATCCCGGCAGCGAATGGCTGTATCGTATTCAATTACGCATGCCATTCCCTTTGACAATATCCATACGTGCAGAAAACCAACCAAATGAAATCATCAAGAAGAAATTGACGAATGCAAAATTAGAGTTCAGGGACCAACGAAAAGAGGCTGAAAAAGGCGGACAAGCCGTTGATATGAGTGTGGATGTATCCCAAAGCGGAACCGTTCAGATGGAAAACTATTTCAAACAAACTGGTTTCCCCGGTTTCGCCTGTTCTTTCGTTTTCAAAGTCTCTGCTGAATCCGAAGAGCAATTGAAGACTCGCGTGGGTTTATTAAGAAATGAATTATCTAAGTTCGGCTTGAAGATCGTGGCTCCATACGGTGAACAGCTTCACTTTTTGTTGGAGTCTATTCCCGGCTCGCGAAAATACCATGATGATTATAAGATGGAAGTCGCTCCAGGGGTGCTTGCTGGCATGATGTTCGGTGCCACGACGAATATCGGGGATAATCGTGGGTTTTATATCGGTCATACCTCACAGTTCTCCAAGCCGGTCTTTATCCAGCCCGATCTAGCTGCCAAGGCGTTCGATGGATTAGGAAACGTTGTGGATTCCATATCGGTACTCGTTGCAGGGATGACCGGAAGAGGCAAATCATTCTTCATGAATCTGTTCATTTATCTAGCCACATTGACAGGTTCGAAAGGGTTGATAATCGATCCGAAAGGAGACAGGACTGGGTGGGATAAAGGGCTGCCGTTCATCCCGAAAGAATTCATTGAGGTATGGACACTTGGCTCTGACCCTGATGATGCAGGATCACTCGATCCATTTAGGACAAGTACGAGCATCGAGGAGGCCAAGGATATTACCATGGACATCCTATCATATCTTTCCAATATCAATCTTAATGATGATGCCTACAATATCTTGAGTGAAGCAGTGGAGGAAGTTGCTAATATGCCTGACCCGTGTATAGGTCGCGTCTTGAGTTATCTCCATGACTTGTATGAGAATCGCCCAGAAAGCATGTCTAATAGCCGTTATGAGTCATTAGAAAGGTTAAGGGGTACATTAGAAACTTTGAAACGCAATCAGTTGTCTATGTTGCTATTTGGTGAAGTGGGGCAAAATTTTAAAGTGTTAGGTCACGATAAACCGATCCAGGTCTTGATGATTCAGAATTTGAGTCTTCCTTCATCCAGCGAAAAGAAGAATGCGCGGACAATCCATAAGATTTCCGAAGCCATAATGATATCCATCACCGCTTGGACAAAGCAATACATGTTCAAAGGGGATAGGGGAACCCATAAATTCATCCTTCAAGATGAAGCAAGTGCCATTGAGCGAAGTGCTATAGGTTCTGAACTGATGGATTTCATTGTTCGTATGGGCCGTTTCTATAATACTACGCTTATGAAGGGATCTCAGAATGCTTCCGACCATGGGAACGATGTCGCAAACATGGGGATGAAATTCAGCTTCGGTTTACGTAAGACAAGTGAAGCTGAAGAGATGCTAGACTATCTTAATCTACCCAAAACAGATGCAAACATCGAAATATTGAAGTCGTTGGATCGCGGTGAAGCATTATTCCAAGACATTTATGGACGGTCAGCCGTTGTGAAAATCAATCCTGTTTTTGTTGAATTGTTGGATGCTTTCGATTCCTCAACTTCATCCGAAGCGGAAAGGGAACGTGAAAAAGTTAGAGTTGTATGATAACATAAAAACCATTGAAAGGGAGTGATGTATTGTATAAAAAAAGTACGTGGAGTTTATTTCTCCTCCTAGCCATGACTTTTCTTATGGCAGCGTGCTCCGCTGAAAACGAAGAAGGTACAAAAGCGAAGTCTGTTGATAATGCGGAGAAGTATGCGGATGTATTTGAAGTGACGGATGAGATAGCTCATGATTTTATGGTTGTGAAGATTGAACAAAATTATCCAGAAATCTTAAAGTACTTGTCTTCAAGTGGAATAGAAGAGTTGAAGGAAGATAGGGAATACTTGTTAGAGCGGCACAGGTTGCCGGGTGAATTCGAGAAGATTGATGGAAATTATGAGCTAAGAAGATACGATAACTTTTATAATGCTGAAGATGAAGAGGTTTATTATAGGTATCGAACGCCAGATAACAAAGGTGTAATGGTTAATAGTTGGATTGTGTTAATGAAAAATGAAGATGACGAGTGGAAGGTACGTTCATACTTGGATTCGAGACCGGAAAAAATAAATGATGGTAACGCTGAAACTGGAACTATACTTCACAAATTACCGGAGGAATAACTATATTGCTTCGAGAGGAGGTTTCAGGCTATTAGTAACCCTTGCTTAATGCATAGGGTTATTTTTTATGGCTTAAATTATATGCGCGAAAATGCTAAAGTGTTTTTTTGTTTCTTGCTGTTTTTATGTTTGTTGATGTTTATTTATAGCGGTGCAAATCATGTTGTCTTCGCAGAAAGTGTAGAACCAGATAGCTCTAAAACAGACATAATGGACATTATCACAGATCAATATGGTGATTTTAAGGAAGACGGAAAGTCATATTATCATCTAGATGCAGTTTCTGATAAAGACGTTGAATCTTTTGAAGAGGGTGAGAAGTTCTGGGCGGATACTTATGATAAGCTTTTCGGTTGGGCTGACGTCAAGGAAAATGTAGGGAACAAATTAAGTGAAATGGTCAATTTAGTCAATAACATTGTTTTTGATATTAATATATTTTTGACTTACACCATGTTGGTCATGTATGACCTGGCATATACAGCAGATTTTACCGAAAAAATTATTATGGAATTAGAATCCCTAATGTCAAACATCACAGGTATTTCAGGTGGAACCTTCAATATCGGGTCCGGACTCTTTGGAAATCTGGTAAAAATGATTGCTGTGTTAACAGGCGTGTACGCCTTGTATATTTTCATAGTAAAACGTGCGTATTTTGAAACATTTACATCTGTTTTCCAAACAATAATTGCGCTCACAATCGCAATTATTATGTTTGCTAACTACACTGCTCTGTTAACAGGAGCAAATAAGATTACAACAGAACTTAGTGGATTTGTTGTTAGCCTTCCCAGTCATTCAGGGGGACAAGAATCGAATATTGAAGACCCAAGAACGAAAATGAAAGACAGTATTTGGGGGATGTTTGTTGATAGACCATATTTATATATGCAATACGGAACGCATGATATTGTAGCACTTGGAGAAGGAGATAGAGATGCAGGTATTACCCGTGTAAAAAGTATTTTAAAAGAACCGGTAGGAGAGGAGAGGCAAACTAAGGTCGTACAGCAAGAAGCTTCAAACAGTGGTTACGGTAATAACATGATGAAGTACTCAGCAGTAAATAGTCGTTTAGCTTTCACTTATTTTTACATGGTGATTAATGGGCTTGTATCACTACCTATCTATTTGTTGTCACTATGTTTAATACTCTTTCAATTTTGGTTTATGGTGATTGCTGCCCTTGCACCGTTTGCGTTACTCATAGCAGCCATTCCAGGTCAATTCAATGTAATGAAACGGTATTTCATTGAGCTAGGTATACCTTTGGCCTTGAAGATATTTGTTTCATTCGTTGCGTTGATTGTTTTTGTGATTTCAGACATCATCTATGCCGCAGATTTCAAATCGCTCAGCGGTGGTTCCAATCCGTTTTATAGCTATGTTGGTGCAGCAACTTTCAATCTGTTGTTGTTTGCTACAATCTTCATACTGAGGAACAGAATCAAGGACATCTTCTCTTCCGGTTCTAATACTATTCGAGAACTCCGTGAGAGTTCGGGAACGTTCAACGCTCCATTTAAAAAGGGCATGCAGAATGTCGCAACAGTGGGTGGAGCTGTCGCAGGGGCTGTTACTGGCGGTCCTGCCGGTGCAATGACAGGAGCAGCAATTGGCGGTTCGGTTGGTAGAGTCGTAACTGGTGAAGGTGGCGTTAGTGATGTTGCAGGTTCAGCTATGAAGGCTCAGCATCTGGCCCATCTAAGCAAGATGTCACAGTCAGAAAAAGCTAATAAGCTAACCGATTTTGATAGGAGTAAGCTTGAAAACTTCCTGAATGATAAAGACTTTACTTCCGAGATGAAGAAAGAAACGATGGAGGCATTCGAAAAGGCAGGAATTAATCAGCTTTCAGATGATGAACTTGCTGAGCAATTTGAAAAGATCAGTAGTCGAGGAGATATGGAAGGAAATTTTGCGGAAACATTCGCAAAGGGTATCTCGGAGAACAGAAAAAACAAAGCCGTCGAATTGGAGAAAAATGTACTGTTCCCTGACCGAAAACAAAGACGGGAACAAACAAAATCAGTTCTGTCCGATACAGGAATGTCGTCAGAAATGGTGGACTTAACTATGCAAACGTTAGAAAAGCATGGCCTGCATGATGTGAGTGCTCGTGAATTGCGTACACAGTACCATAAACTGAAAGGACAAAGTGATCTTTCTGGGGGTTTTGCAGAAACATTTGCAAAAGGTATTTCCGATGAAAGAAGATCGATCCAATTGCAAAAAGAGAAACAGGATGTATACGGTGAAGTGGAATACGAACTGCATATGAACAGAACAATGATAACCAATGAGCTTTCAAACAGAGGGGTCCCGTCAGAAATGATTGACAGGACGTTGGATACTTTAAGATCACATGGAATAGATAACCTCAGTCAAACGGAGATGAAGAGACATTTTGATTTAGTTGTAGAAAAAGCAGGGCAGGGCGAATGGAAAAATGGTTTTGCCGATACGTTTGCCGCAAATATCCAAAACGAGAGAAAGGCAGTTGAATTGGAGAAAGAACGTAAAGCCCTACTGAAGGGAAACAACCTTAAATCACTTGGTGATTTCCCTAAATAATCGTGGCTTTTGTAAGCAAGAATGTCACTGAAGGAGTTGGAAGCACGTGAATGAACAAACAAAACGAATACTCATGTTTAGCGTGATAGGTCTCTCTGTCACGCTTTTATTATTGGGTTTTATTGTAGGTATCGTTGATAAGGCGAAGGAGAAGAAAGCAGAAGAGAAGGCAATTGAAGATTTAGCGTCAAAAGAAAATCGTGGGATTTGGCAATATACTTCGAAGGAAGGTGGATCAGAAAATCAAAACGTCAGTAATAAAGAAATGAAATCTGAAGAAGTGAATGAAAACACGGATGACAATTTCACAAAAAACTATTTGAAAGTACCCGATGAAGTCACTAAAAAACCAACACAAATTGATATGTTTCCTGAAAAGTATTTAGATGAAACGAAGATGATGGCCGAAGACTTTGTAACCAAATTCCACAGGTTTAATAGGAAGAAACCAACCGAACATATAAATTCCGTCGAGGGGGTTTTGATTCAAAGCCATATTGATTACCTGAGAGATGCCAAGGCTGAAAAAATTGAAGGGATGAAGGATGTTGAAGGTATCGTTTCCCGTAAAGTTCTATCCGTAGAATTAAAAGAACCTGTCGCGCCTACTTTGATTGCAATTTCATGGGATGGTGTCGTTGTAAGCGAAGTGTTGGATAGCGATGGCAATGTGAGAAAGGACACCGATATTTACAGCATGATGTTTGAAAAGGACAGCAACGGAAAATTCCAGATCACTGATTTCTATTTGAACTATGACCAAAAGAGATAGGGGGAATCAAGTGACATGAAAAAGTTGCTATGGTTGGTGCCTATCTTAGCCAGCCCAGGTTTGCTTCTTCTGTTATCCATTCTTGCCCTGTTCCTCTTCTTCGGCGTGTTTATAGTTTTCACAGAAGAAGATGATGAAAGATGGAATTTTGCGGGAGGTGCTGTATGTAGACCGGACGGGGAAATCAGTGAAGAAATATTCTTCTCCCAGTTCAACAATGCCGGAAAATTTACTGACAAAGGAACGGTTTTTATTGAGGTTGCTGAAAAATACAGTATAGACCCGGTATTGATGGCTGCTATCGCTTTTCATGAAACCGGTTCAGGAACATCTGCGGCTGTCATGCTGAAGAATAATCCGGGTGGCTTGATGGACCCTGCAACTGGCAGTCGTTTCTTATATTCCTTCTCAACCATTGAAGAGGGCATAGAAGCCATGGGGAAAACATTGCACAATCGAATCATTAAGGATGGATTGATTACGATTGCCGATTTAGGAAGCGCCTATGCGCCCATTGGGGCTGATAATGACCCCACTGGTCTTAACAACCACTGGGTGCCAGCAGTTACAAAATTCGTTGCTCAATTTGGCGGTCTGACGATGAACTGCGAGGTTCATGTTGTTGGCGACTGGATGATTCCGTTATTGTCGGGACTGAAGATTAACAGCCCTTTCGGTTATCGGATACACCCTGTCTATGGTGATGAACGATTCCATACAGGTATAGACCTTGCCTGTACGAATGGCGATCCGATACTTGCAGCACAGAGCGGAAATGTCATTTTCGCCTCCGAGAACGGGTGGTCAAACGGTTATGGCCTTCATGTAATGATCAATCATGGGGAAATCACTACGCTATACGCACATATGGATTCGGTGGCAGTTGGGATAAATAAGACTGTTTCGCAAGGTGATGTGATCGGCACTTGCGGTTCAACAGGAACATCAACTGGCAATCACCTTCACTTTGAAATCATTCGCGCTGGTATGAAGGAAGATCCGATGCCTTATTTGTCGGAATATAAGCCGGTCGATGATGAATAACCTTTTGTCCGACGTTAATATAGCCTTTAATCGTTGATTTCAAAGCATTTCTATCTGTTAACGTCCGACGTTGAACAAATTGAACGTCGGACGTAAAAAGACCGCTTGAACCTTAGTGCTATAAGGTTTCTTCTACCTAACGTCCGACGTTGGGTTATTTGTGTTTCATAAACTTCGCTAACGTCCGACGTTAGATATCCAAAATGTAGTCATAGCAAGGGTTCATGATATGAATTAACGTCCCCGATGTAGAAAGGAGTGAAATAGATGGAGGAAGAAAAGACTTTGCTACTTGAGCAATTGAAGAATATCGAGAGAATGAAGGTCTACCTAATGTCCCGGATCAATGCGATAGGTGGTAATAGGAATGCAATAAGACGGACAACGGTCTATCCGATGGCGAAAGTAAAGCCGATGCTAATCGATGGCTACCCGGTTTTTCAATTTTCCTTTGAGGGAGCCCTTCCTTTATATAAAGAGGATGACCGGGATTACCTTGCAATGATTAGGCACTATTATTTCAGAGCAACCATCGATGCTTATGACTTTTCGAAGATTGATTTCCAATTCGATAAATCTGTCATCATCATTGCTCAGCATTATGAAAATAAACTCATCCGTGATTTGGATAATCGCAACAGAAAGCTAATTCAGGATGCAATCCGGCACACGGGTTTAATTGGGGATGACAGCTGGTGGCGAGTATGGAATGTCGATATAGGTTTTTTAGATCCGCGAGGCAATCATGTCCAGGTATATGTTGTGTCACAAGACAATTTTGCAGAATTCATTGAGGTACTTAAAAAGAGAAATTATCAATTGGGTCATATTCCTGACCCATCAATTAAGGAAGGGATATTGGAGAAATACGAATCTGATATCAAGGTAAAAGACGATGATAATGAGCTGAAACCGGAGGATGTCATGGAGCAATTATCGGATGCTGTAGCTCCTCATTTTTGGGGCTGACAGTTTGATTGGTTCGGTTATATTGTACCCAGCGAAATAGCAGCATTTTCGGGTGCAATATAAGGATTCATATCAAAATGCAATATTGTACCCGATTTAAGCATTATGTTGTACCCGTTGTTTCTGAGTTGAATTTATGGAGTAAGTGGCTTTATAGAAAATCAGTCGAATTGTACAACTTCAAGTGGTTTAGTTGAGGCAATTCGTAACTCCGTGTAGAAGTGACCGAAAATAAACAGTCCCCACGAATTAACGAAAGGAGAGGATTCAATGGCGCGAGCCAACAAAAAACAGGTGGTGAAGATACTACAACCTTTGGATATTGCGATACTGACGGGACTCTACGAATACCGTGCATTGAGTACGGAGCAGATCATGCGACGCTACGAACTGTCACGGTGGTACACGTACAAGAAACTCCGCATCTTGCGAAATTCCAGACTGATCAGCACGCATCCAATCAGCGGCTATCTGGTGAATCAGAACAGACAAGGCTCGTATCACCGTATCAGTGAAACGGGCATTTCCTGCTTGCGAGAGCAGGGGGTGCCTGTTGAACGGCGGGCAGACCAATTGCGCATCAACGTCCGTCACTTACCGTTCCTACTTTCCACCAATGACGTCATGATTGATTTGGAAGCGTATGGATGGCATATGGAAGACAGCAGGAGTGTGAAGGCGAAATTCGAACTGAACCGAGGGGCAAATGTACAAGGGATGCTGAAAAGTCCTAGGGGAACAGACTACCTCTTCTACATGTTTCTCCACGGAGTTGGAATGAAGAATCTCATGAAGGTATCCAAAGAACTGATGGACGTCAGCAATCCAAACTATATCCTTTTCGCCAAAAGCGCAGCAAGCTACAAGACGATTGTCGAGCACCTTTCAACCAATACGTCTGTCATTGTCCAATGCCAAAGCCTGAAAGTTTTCCCGTACACGTTCGCCAAATACTATTTGCGTCATTTTGAAGATGAACAAAAAGTCATGAGGTTTCTGGAAGACTTTGAAGTATACGACTTGTCCTTTAAAACGGATTTCAAAGATACCCGAAAGAAAATATACGATGGATTGGAGCGGATCGTCCGTCATGAAGGCGAAGAAAAGTATCTCGTGAATCTTCTCGATACCGATTTGGTCAAAATCTACAATGTCCGTCATTACCGTAAAGAAATGTACGAACTGGACGGTCGTAAAGTGCTACTGGTGACCACTTCCATGACGAGGCCCATGCACGAACAATTACTAGGCGAAATCCATCATGTCGATTATCTTGAAATTGATTCAAGGGAGCTGATCGATTATCTGAAGTCGATCCAACCCGTTCGTTCTATATAAAGTGTCCTTTGGAATGCGTTTTGTATTTACAATACCTAATTTACGAAAGGGGAAGTTACATGGAAACCAATAATCAAGTCATTCCAGAACTGCTAGAGATGACGAAACTTACAGCACACGAAAAGTTCCTCAATAATGAAATAGCCGTACACCTCGGCAAAAAGGAGCAAAAGCGAATGTACCGAACCATGCGTGAACTGCTGACCGACGAACTCGTTTTCGTGTTGAATCTTGAAGTGACGAATGCCCGAAGCAGAAAGGGTTGATCGTATTGCAAGTATTCATTGCGGTGAGTAGTTTTCTAACTGCAGCATTGGGCGTTACAGCTATGTACAATGCTGTCTACATCCCGACAGCAAAGTTGATTCTCATTTCTGGGCTGACAGTCACTGTCATCTATTTCATCGTTAGGCGACTTCAACAACAGAAATACAAGAAACTGGATAGGTTAATGTCGTTCACAATGTCCCTGTTTGCGTCCATGTTTCTTTCAAGCCTTGTTCACGCAGCGTGGAATATGGAAAAGTTCCTTTCCCGGTTAACGATGATGAAAATGACGTTGGTGTTGCTAGTGATAGTTGCTGTTTACTTGAACATTGTCATCATACGAGCCGAAATCTCCTACAAGAAGAAGCGCGGCAACCAACGTATAGAGGAACAGCCGAACAAAAGCTATTTTGAAAAAAGGAAGGAGGAAAGGGAGAGAATAGAACGTGGTGATGTCAGAATTGTGCTTGGTGCATCCACTGATAATGATGATAATTGATCAAAATTCGAAATTGCAGTATATGTATTTGGGTTGGTATTGAGTTGGATAATTTCGAAATGTAAGTTATAATTCAGTTTATAGATAGCCAACTGGTGCATTATGGTAAGTGTAAAGCCCTTTCTTATTGAACTACCGTGGTTGGATAGTTTAATAAGAAAAGAGTAGAAGGAGGGCGAATTAATTTGAAACGGGAAGGAATAGTAAAATGGTTTAAAGAAGAGAAAGGTTATGGCCGTATAATGCTTGATGGTGAAGATGGAAATCATGTTTTTGTTCATTTTAGTTCGATTTTACCTGATAAAATAAGATTTCTAAATGGATTCAGATTCCTTAAAGAAGGTCAAAAAGTATCCTTTGATTTAGTTGAAAACCCAAATTCTACTGACCAAAAGCAAGTTGCAGAAAATGTAATCATTATCTCAGACTAAAAAAGTCTTCTTCAACTAAAGTACGCTTTACTTCAAGAAGGTGTAAAGCCTTTTTTCTTATTGAACCAACGAGTAGTTTAGTGAGAGATACAAGTTGTCTAATGATACGAGGGGGGAGAAAATGGGGAAGAATTTATTTGTCTTAGCAGTAATTTCGTTACTCTTGTTAGTTGGTTGTTCACAACAAGAAACATCACCAAAAGCTGAAGATAATAATAGCAGTAAGACAGAGATGGATGTCTTTATACCGACCAGGGAAAGCATTTTAGAAAATGGCCGCTATCCGATAAATGATAATGGACAAACTTATGGACCAAATATGGAAGACATGGCGGTTATTTTCGGTGATCCTGATTTAATGTTGGCAACAGATGAGAACGGTACAATAGGTTATGTAAAAAAAGTAGATTTGGATGGTCCACAGCCTAGAACTCCTGCTGAAGCAGTAAGACTTACAAAAGAAGCTAAACCAAGAGAAATTCCTTTGTATGATATTGATGGAGAGACTATTATTGGTAAGTTTATTGTAGGTCGATAAAGCTGTTCGTTTATTGAACAACTTAATAGTAAAGAGAAAATGCTATTAAAGTATCGGGTACTTTCTTGAAGATCATCGAGCCGCTTTAACGGTTCTTTTTTCTTGTTCTACTTAAGGAGGTTAGTTGAAGAAGATAAATTTATTATTATACTTGACCGCGTACCTTAGTACGCGGTTTATAATGTTTATAGGGGTGAGTTATATGAGTTACAGAATTAGTGTATTTGCAGAAAAATGCGATGTAAATAAAGAGACGATTAGATATTACGAACAAAGAGCATTATTAAAAGAGCCTTCACGAACGAATGAAGGTTATAGGATATATTCAGATGATGATATTAAACGTGTAAAATTTATCAAAAGAACACAAGACCTTGGCTTTTCATTGAATGAAATCTATAAATTGCTTGGAGTTGTTGATAATGATGAAGTTCGTTGCAAAAATATATTTGAATTTGTATCAAAAAAGGAAATAGAAATTCAGGAACAAATTGCAGATTTAAAGCGTATTGAGTCAATGTTAAGGGACTTAAAAAGTCGATGTCCAGATCAAAAAGCATTACATCAATGTCCAATTATCGAAACGATAATCTTTGATTGAATATCACCCTTGATTTTATAAATATAAGGAGGAATAAATAGTGAAAAAATATCGGGTTAAAATCATTGGAATGACTTGCACGGGCTGTGAAGAACATGTTGCTGTTGCTCTTGAAAACATCGGTGCAAAAGAGATTGAAGTGGATTTTCTTCGCGAGGAAGCTGTTTTTGAACTTCCGAATGACGTGGAGGTGGAAATAGCGAAAAAGGCAATTTCTGATGCCGAATACCAGCCTGGAGAGACAGAAGAAGTACAACAGCAAGAATCGGTTCAACTTGGAGATGAAGGCGATTATGATTATGACTACATTATCATTGGTTCTGGTGGAGCATCCTTTTCATCTGCCATTGAAGCCGCGAAATACGGAGCGAACGTGGCAATCATCGAACGTGGCACAGTGGGTGGAACATGTGTGAACATCGGATGTGTTCCTTCAAAGACGCTGTTAAGAGCTGGAGAAATCAATCATATAGCAAAAAACAATCCGTTTGTGGGCTTGCACACGTCAGCAGGCAATGTCGATTTGACTCCATTAATTAAGCAGAAAAACGATTTGGTGACGGATCTTCGAAACTCGAAATATGTTGATTTAATTGATGACTATGGCTTTGAATTAATAAAAGGTGAAGCGAAATTCGTGGATGAAAAAACTGTCGAAGTGAATGGCATACAGTTATCAGCCAAACGATTTTTAATCGCGACAGGTGCTTCACCAGCTGTACCAAAGATTCTTGGAATAGAAGAGGTAGATTATTTAACAAGTACATCATTACTTGAATTAAAACAGGTTCCAAAACGTCTTACAGTCATTGGTTCAGGTTATATCGGTATGGAATTGGGACAACTATTCCATCATTTGGGTTCAGAAGTAACGTTGATGCAAAGAAGTCCACGACTGTTAAAGGAATACGATCCTGAAGTTTCAGAAGCAATCACGCAAGCATTAACAGAACAAGGGATTAATTTAGTAACAGGGGCAACTTTTGATCGTGTTGAACAAGATGGCGAGATAAAAAAGGTTTATATAACGGTAGATGGCAGGACAAAAGTCGTTGAATCAGACCAGTTACTTGTTGCGACGGGAAGAAAACCAAATACGACGACTTTGAATTTAGAGGTAGCTGGTGTTGAAGTAGGCTCGCGTGGTGAAATTATGATCGATGAGTATTCAAAAACAACGAATTCAAGCATCTATGCAGCAGGAGATGTGACGCTTGTTCCTCAATTTGTATATGTGGCAGCTTATCAAGGTGGAATTGCAGCAGGAAATGCCATCGGAGGACTGAATAAAAAGCTGAATTTAGAAGTGGTTCCAGGGGTTACGTTTACAGCTCCAGCGATTGCAACCGTTGGTTTAACGGAGCAACAAGCAAAAGAGCAAGGCTATGAAGTGAAAACATCCGTCTTGCCTTTAGATGCCGTTCCGAGAGCTTTGGTTAATCGAGAAACAACAGGTGTTTTTAAATTAGTGGCAGACGCAAAAACAATGAAGATATTAGGGGCTCATGTGGTAGCAGAAAATGCAGGAGAAGTAATTTATGCGGTGACACTGGCTGTCAAATTCGGTTTAACCGTGGAGGACCTCCGAGAAACCATGGCTCCATATTTAACAATGGCAGAAGGATTAAAATTAGCTGCCCTTACGTTTGATAAAGATGTATCAAAACTATCTTGTTGTGCAGGTTAAACCTTCATTTATGTGGTGTTATATGAATCAAATGTCTTAGGAGGTTTTTATGGATTATTGCGAAAAGATGAGAGAGATGATTGGAAATTCCCCATTAATCATCGTCCGACCAAGTGTAGCGATCATCAATCAATCAGAAGATATTTTATTGTATCGATACATAGGTGGAACATGGGGTATTCCTGGTGGCGTTTTGCAGTTAAATGAGTCCATTGAGGAGTGTATTAAACGAACTGTACAAGAAGATGTTGGTATCACGTTAAATACATTGCAGTTATTTGGTGTCTATTCTGGCAAAGAATTAATTAATCGTGTAGAGGAAAGTGGCGATCAGTATCATACTGTTGCAATTGGTTATTTATGCGCAGACTTTGAAGGAGAACTAACTCCTGATGAGAATCAAGCAATTGAAGCTCAATTTTTTAACTTAGACCAATTACCTTCAGAAACCGATCCTTTTATTAAGAACAAATTACTTCAACTAAAAGGGCAACTTGATATAAAGAAAACTTCTTGTTGAATAGTTAAACAAGGCTAAGGTTTTAAAACAACTCTTTAGATGATAAATAAAATACATGTTGCAAACCTATACAAAACACATCTCATTTAACCATTAAATGAGATGTGTTATTTTTATTGCCTATTTATAGAAGGAGGAAATTACAAAGTGCTTTTCAAAACTAAAGTCTGTAGAAATAAGTTACACATTTACCCGGAAGTCGAAGCCCATGTAGCAAAACAAAACCCAGCCGAATTATACGAGCTGGGTTTTCTTGTACTTCAAACTTCCATCCAGCCCAAAATTGTGTTAAATAATAAAGTATAAATCCGTTGGATTTTGACAAATTTCAAACATTTTCTTGTATTAGATTCACGATTTAGAGAAGAGGGTATAATAAATGCAAGCAATTGACATAAAATTTACTAAATGGAGGTTGCATAACATGTTTAAAAAGAAACTACTGATAGGGATTGTAGCTTTATTGCTGACGGTTATATTGGCAGCTTGTGGCGGTGGCAATGGAGAAAATACGTCTGATAGTAACGCTGGATCAGAAAATGACACAACCGAAAACGTAACACAGTCTGAAGAGAAATCAGATACCTCTGAAGAAATGGAAGGAATGGATCATTCTGGTATGAACCATTCAAGTTCAGGTGAAGTTCCAGAGGATTTAGCAGATGCTGAAAATCCAACATATCCAGTTGGAAGCGAAGCAGTAATGCATGCGAACCATATGGGAGGCATGGATGGAGCTGTTGCAACTATTGATGGTGCTTATGATACAACTGTATATGCTGTAACCTATACGCCTACTACTGGTGGAGAAAAAGTTGAAAATCACAAGTGGGTTATTCATGAAGAAATTGAAAATGCCGAGGAACAGCCATATGAGCAAGGGGATGAAGTTGTCCTTGAAGCAGATCATATGGAGGGCATGGAAGGAGCTACAGCTACCATTGATTCGGCAGAAGATACAACTGTCTATATGGTAAGCTATACAGATACAAAAACTGGGGAAGAAGTCGAATATCATAAATGGGTGACTGAAGATGAACTATCATCAGTTGAATAGAATATTGCTAAAATCATATCCCTCACTTTATAGTGAGGGATATTTTAAACAAAACTTCCCCATTGTGCTTTAATCCATATAGAAATAAAAGTACACTTTGGGCATTTCAAAATGGATAGAAAGCAAATCAGTATTAAACTAAAGCTTGAAGTATAGGTTTCAAACAACGTTGTTGCTATTCTGAAGACCAAATAAAACAAAAATAACACGTTCCATTCAGCCATTGAATGAAACGTGTTATTTTTATTGTTTTTTACCGAAGGAGGAAATCACAAAGTGCTTTTCAAAACTAAAGTCTGTAGTAAAAAGCTATACATCTACCCTGAAGTCGAAGCTCATGTAGCAAAACAAAGCCTAGCTGAATTAAACGAGCTGGGTTTTTTAGTCCTTGAAACTTCCATCCAGCTGTTAAAAACGTTGGAAACCAAAAATCACAGCAAGAACATGGGGTTTTGGATTCAACGTATTTCTTACAACGTTCACAGACTACCTGAATTGTTGTGGGAGGAGAGTGATCAATCAAATCATTTGAACGTTAAACAACAGAGTAAAGAGGACTTAGAATTACTCAGACACAGGATATCAAGAACACTCCACACCCTTTTCAGTTTTAATGAGTCAAAACGCATGCCGTTCAAAATGGATTCGATTTATGAATACTTCGGCAAGTGTGATTGGAAAAAGAAATGACATTGAGAGGAGGTGAGTCAAATGGGAATGCCCATTGTATGGCAAGGAAGTGATTGCTTCACACATCTGCTTGCTGTCGGTCCAACCCGTTGCGGCAAGACAGCGACAATATTGAAACCGATGATATATCAATTGTTGCTTCAAAAGAAAAGGGGTGTCCCTTTAGGCCTTTCAGTCGTTGAGCCAAAAGGCGATGTAGCTGAAATGGTGAATGAAATGTGTTTAGAAATGGATATCCCTTGTATCCATGTAGACCCGAACAAAACCGATTCTGCTAGTTTCAATCCGATGGAAGGAGAAGCCGATACTGTGGCCGAAGCGACAGTCGTCGTATTAAAAGGGTTGTTCGGTAAGCAGGATGCATTCTTTGCAACTGTACAGGAATTGTCGGCAAGGAACGTCACTAAACTGCTGAAAGAACTGCATGGAGACGACATGGATATTATCGATGTAATGAATACTCTTCGCGATCAGCACGTCCTACAGCAAAAAGTGGCGGAACTGAAACACAGGGACGGAATGACGGATCTTGTTCATTTCTTCGAGTCGGAATTGCTCGGCAGCATGCGGGAGAAGTACCACCAGTTCGTCATAGGGTTACGTGCGCAACTTGAAAACATCGTCAGTAACGAAGCCTTGAGAACCATTATGACAGGAAGGAGCGATGTGAACATTGATGAACATTTGGAGACAGGCGGTGTACTCGCGGTCAATACAGCACTCGGCAAGCTTCGAAAAGCAGGCGATGCTTTTGGTCAATTCATGATTATGCACCTGCAAAACGGTACGTTCAGGAGACCAGGTACTGAAGATACTCGGATTCCTCATTTTTTAATTGTCGATGAATATAGCCGATACATTAATCCAGACGTTGAGATTTTCTTATCACTCGCTGCCGAATATCGGGTAGCGGGTATTTTTGCGACTCAATCCCTTGGCCAACTCGAAATCGAGTCGGGAAATCTTGCTCCGAAGGCAATGAAACAAGCGATTCTTACATCATGTAGGAACAAAATCTGTTTTGGAGGCATCTCTGCACAAGATGCAAAGGAATTCGCTGAGGAGTTCGGCAAGGACAAGGTCATCATGAGGCAGAGCACATACAAGAATCGTGTATTGCTGCCTCACCTCTTTCCGGATTCCTATCGTGATACTGAAGATGAGGAATATAGGTTCGACCCAACGGATTTGATGGACGGTATCCCAAGATTCAACTTTGTCCATAAGCTTCTGCAGGACGGGACCCCTCAGAAACCGGCACTAGCAAAAGGTCAATTTGTGCCTCGTAATTGGAAGGAGTTGAGGGAGTGGGAAGATCAAAAGTCTTTTAAGAAGGTGAATCTTGATAGCTTTCGTAACATTTTCCAACGACACAAGAAAATCAAAAAAGGACGAGCGTCTGAATCTGAACTTGTGAAACAAGTGGGGGCTGAGTCACAAGCAGAACGAAGTATTCAGCATGAACTTGATACGCTAGTTTCTTTTGGTGTAACGCCTAATAAAAAACTATCTCGCAGTCCTCTATCTAAAGATACAAAGCAGGATACCGGAATAGAGAACGTTGATATGAAAGAAGAAGTATCGAGCAAGAGCACCACTCAATCATCTACAGTCAAAACTGTAATTCCACCGAAAATAAAAGAGAAAGAAGCAAGCAACGTCGTAAGGTCCAATGACGGATTCTGGGATTAAATAAAAAGTGTTTAATATCCAAACAAAATAAAACTATGAAATGGAGAGAATTTAAAATGGCTGAAAACAACATGCAAGTTCTAATTGAGGGTTTTGACCCATCGAAAGTGGAAGCGGTAAATAACTTTGATAAGGATTGGAAAGAGGTCTATGGTGCTCACCAGAACAATTCCATCATCCAAGCCCCTATTGTCGGCATTGAGAAACTGCTCGATAAGCCGTGTGCCGTGGTGAGTGTAGGAAATATTCGCGGATACATTCCTATGGAATTTACAGGAGCAGCCAATCTTCGACACCTTCGTGCCATGACAGGTCAGTCCGTCGCATTCAAGGTTCTGAATTACGACAGGGAAGCGGAAGTTTTCACAGGTTCGAGAACGGCGGCTTTGGATCACATGGCAGCCATTACAATAAAGAAAATTGATGTGGATGACGAAATCATTGCAGTTGTGCGCAGTGTCAGCCCCTCGCTTGTCCGTGCGGATATCGGTGGAATTGAAGTGAAGATTCCTCTGGAAGAGATCAGGTACGGGTGGATCGATGACTTAACAGAGGAAGTCAAACAAGGGGATCATCTGAAAGTTAAAGTACTGGAAATTGATGAGGATGAAAAGAAGGTAACTGTTAGTGCAAAGGCTTTACAGGAAAATCCATGGCTCCGTTCCATTGGTCGATATACTTCCGGCAACGAATATGTCGGTACAGTCTCTGGTGTCCGCGAATACGGTGTGTTCATTAATTTGGAGGCAGGTGTTGATTCATTGGCCCGTCACTTAAAGTTCCAAAACGTTAAAAAGGGTGATCGTGTTCTTGTCCGTGTGTTGGAAACTGATGCACAGAAAGAGCAGATCCGTGCTCGTATTACACGGGTACTATAAATAGCAATGGGGGTGCGTCCAATCGACGTGCCCCTTATTCATTACAAACTAGAGGAGGAAATCCAAATGGAAATTAGTCCCTATTCATTATCACACCAATGGTCATTGCATTGGACACGAATACCATCCAATATTAAACGATCGTCTTTTGTGAATGGCGAATCACCGAAAGAACGCAAGGCAATAGAAGCACTAGCAGCTGTTGGATTAATTGATGGAACCCAACTCACCCGGTTATTTTCTTTGGATAAGAAGCGTATCAAACGAATGGTAGCCGAGAAGAAAATCGTTCGTCATGAAATCCATCGAAACAAGCAGGTTATACCGATTTACACATTAGGAATTAACGGGGCAGTCGTTGCGGGGCTGGATGATTGTTATGAAAGTAATTATTGGGTCGAATACAAAACAGAGGATGTTTTGAAACGTCTTCTGTTCTTTCAATTGTATAAACATTTTCCGGGATCAAAAGTTCTGCCAACACATGACCCATTTAGTGGTGCCATACAATTTCAAGGCAAACGAATATATGTGTATGTAGTACGAGGTGAGGTAAACGATTTACTCATGTATTTAAAGTGGAGTGGGAAACATTTCGACGAGCGACTTATCGTGGTTACAGAATCAATTAGGCATCTACATCCACTAAGGCCAATTGCCGATACCCTTAAAATGAGGATTACTATTGACGTGGATTTACTAAAGAATATTGATGATTTTCAAAATCTCTTTTATTTTGTAGATGAAGATGGGAAGTTAGTTAACGAAAGAATGTAGGATGGAAGAATTATGGGAATATGAAAATTTTCGAGGTATCTTAACTAGGCATGAATTACTCTGTTTTTATAGGAAAAAACAGGATATCTAATATAGTTGTGTGTTAAAATTAACGATAGTGAATAGTTTGTAAATTATTTTTTTCAACAAACGGGCCAGAGTGTAAAAAAAGAAATTAAAGCAAGATAGAAAATTAGAATTAAATATTGATTTGATTTCTGGAGGCGTAATTGTGGATGAGTATAAGAAGGATGATTTAATTGATAGCCGTTATATAGTAAAAGATGAAATTGGTGGAGGTGGTTTCGGTAAAGTTTTAAGTGTCTTAGATCAGCAAAATGGGGATGTAATTGCACTAAAATACTGTACATCCCATTCTGAAGAAGACATCCGACGGTTCAAACGGGAAGTACGTATTATGGAAAATATTGACCATGAAAATGTTATAAAAGTTTTATATTCGAATGTAGACTATAATCCACCATATTTTACAATGCCCATGGCTCTATATCCAGTGACAAAAATAATTTCAAACCTACAAGGCGACATTACAAAAGTGATCGCTGTATTTGAATCAATTTGTAAGGGGATTAATGCTATTCATAACAGCGGGCATACACACAGGGATATTAAACCTGATAATGCCTTGGTTTTTGATGGTTCCAAAATAGTTGTGTCCGATTTAGGACTAGCTAAATTCGATGAGCGAGACACTACAATATTAACACGAGCAAGTATTTATATGGGGACTTTTGATTACATGCCTCCGGAACAAATGATTTACGGCGGAACAAGAGATCTAGATCACAGAGGGGATGTATTTCAGCTTGGTAAAACACTCTATCAACTTTTAACTGGTCATAGACCTACTGTATTGAATCCTGATGCCGTGCCAATAGGGATATGGTACGTAATTCAAAAGGCAACTCGTCAAAACCCTAATGAAAGATATCACTCCGTTGACCAACTTTTGGATGCCTTACATGATGCGGTTAGAACAACTGATCCTAAAATGAACCCTAAAGGGATGTTTGAAGAATTGTTAACCGTTGCCGAGGAAAATTTAAAAATTAATGAGTATGATTCAAACAATATATCCAGACTAATTCAACTTATATATAGTACTGATGACATGGAGGATTATATTACATTATTTCATAGGCTTCCTAATAGGATTCTTCAAATATACGCATCGAATATGGCTACTGAATTAGAACCTATAATGGAAAAATATAAAAGAGCAATTGATGAAAAGGTGGGAAATTATGCATTTACATTTGCTGAGAATGTAGCTGGGAAAATGGAAATTATTTTTAAAAATACCTCTTCACCAGACGTAAAGAAAAATGCATTGTTAAGTATCCTTATCGCAGGGAATAGGCTTAATCGTTGGGCTGCAATGGGTGATTTTGATCGCTTGCTACAAATCATAGATGATGACACGGTTGCTTATGCAGTTGCAGATGGCCTAAGAGAGGAAATATATGATTATAAAAGGTTGTATGATCGAATTCCAAAGAAGGAATTACATCCAGCAATACAAGTGGTTTGGGAGGCTTGTGAACGCGAGCAAAACTCAAACATATAACGGGGATATTATAAAAAAATGGTCGATATGGAAATGCTGAGTGAATGTAATATATATACAATCCTAGAATTAAAGGTTTTTTTGATAATTTAACCTATCAGCGGAGAATTGCTAAAATTAATAATTGAAAAAGGAGGTTTATAAAATGGCCTTTAAGGCAGAAGTATTACGCGTTCTGATTGCTTCACCTTCAGATGTACATCAAGAGCGTAATGAAATTGAAAAGGCAATTTTTGATTGGAACAATCTATATTCCGAAGAAACAGAAATTGTTCTTCTTCCAGGCAGATGGGAGAATGATGTTACTCCAACTTACAGTGGTACTGAAGCACAGGAAGTTATAAACAAACAGCTGGTTAGTAAGTGCGATATTCTTATTGGCGTGTTCTGGACAAAATTAGGAACTCCTACATTAAACCATTCATCTGGGACGCTTGAAGAAATCAACATTTTTATTGAGCAGGGAAAAGAAGTTATGGTTTATTTTGTAGATAGGGATATTCCTAGAAGTGCAAATTTTGATGAGGTTAGAAAGGTAGATGAATATAAGGAGCAATTTGGAAGAAAAGCAGTATATGCTCCCTATAATTCAAGTAGAATAGTCAATCATTTATATAATAAAGTAATCGATTATAAAAGGGAAAAAGAATTGGTAAGCGAAAATAAACATAATAATCCTGTACAGTCCATTGATAAAAATGAAGTTACACAAGAAATGAGTGATATTTCTTTGGACCAATTAATATTATCCAAAAGGCTGACCCCTAATGAAATTCTATTGCTAGGATACACACTTAACACAGGAGACCGTCGATTTGGCTACAGATGGATGGCAGAAGAAACGCTAGAAAAAATTAAAAACTGGGAACGAAGCTATGCATTGTCGGATGATTTGTCAACTAACTATAACGAAGTAATAGCTAATCTGGCTGAGCGAGGATTAATAGAAAAAAGAGAATACACTAGTCACGGTAATGTAAGATTATACACAATGTCTATACCCATATATGACCAACTTTGTAATCTATCAGTTGAGATTAAAAATATAATTAAATCGATGATAAAATCTATTGAGGTAGAATTGCCGTTTTAGAGATTACCGTGAAAATATGTTTCTTAAGAATCGAAAAATGCAATATTGCACAACCGTAAAATAGTGAAGAAAGAGTTATTAGTAAACCTATGGATTAGGCTTGATTGGAACAAGATCAGTATGAGTATTACACTTACAACCCATTTTCCTTAGATTTGCTATCGTTTTTTAAACTAGATATAATGTATACATATTTTATTCGTTTTCACGTCACCACTTTCCCGGTGAAAGTCGTTAAACCTTGCTTTGTTTAAGGAGATGCGACACAAATTTTTTGTCTTCGAGTTTATATATCTATTGAAAACTCGGGCAGACGTCTTGCGTCAAAAAATACCAATAGATATATACGCATTATTTGCGTGATATATATTTAAAAAGCCGATCGATTCCATTTTGGAAGAGATCGGTTTTTTGTTTTAAAAAAATCAGAAAGGGTGCTTCGAAAAAAATGAAAACAAAATTGCTTTCGTTTTGTTATGTTGGTTTCTCAAAAGTCGATTGATCCCTTGCGGGTGATGTCGGCTTTTTTTATTTCTAAAATTATAAAAGGAGATGGTTGGAATGGAAAAAGTGTTGTCGTTTACAAATGAGCAGAAATCATTGATTTGGAGCAGGTTTGTTCAGCCCACGAATGGGACACAAGAAGAGGCGAACCATTTCATCGAAGTGTGTGAAACCTTTGGATTGAATCCTTTACTGGGTGATATCGTGTTCCAGCGCTATGAAACTAAAAACGGTCCCGTTACTAGCTTCATCACTACTAGGGATGGGCTTCTACGTGTCGCAACCACCCAAGATGGATATGTCGGGCCGCCGGTTGCCAATGTCGTTCGGGAAGGGGATAAATTCGAGTTCATCCCGTCTGAAGGCAGCGTGCGTCACGAGTTCGGTCAGAAGCGTGGTCAGATACTTGGCGCTTATGCAGTCATGCATCATAAGAGATTCAGACCAGTAGCCGTGTTTGTCGACTTCCAGGAATACTTCCAAGCGAACTCCGGGGAGTTGAATAATCGATACGGTAATAAAAATGTGTGGGATAAGATGCCTTCCGCAATGATCCAGAAGATTGCTGAGGTCTTCGTGCTTCGTCGTCAATTCCCGTTGGGTGGTTTATACACTCGTGAGGAAATGTCGCTTGAAGAGAATGATGATGGTAATGACGGGAACATGGATGTACCTATGAATTCTTCTTCAGTCCCTAAAAAGCAGAACGAGAGTCTAGCTGATCAACTGGATGCCGAGGCAACTGCTCAGCAGTCGAATGACCAAAATGTTGAGGGGATATTCATCCTGCAAAGTTTTGAAAAAGGAGTAAGTCCGCAAAATGTTCAATTCGCAAAATTGAATGTCATGGATAAAGAGAGCAAAGAAGTGAGTCTGGTTCTCGTCAAAGGGAAACAGGAAATGATCGAATCACTCAGCCAAGTACCGATGGGCGAAGAGTTGTCCATGGTCATCAAAAAAGAGAGTGGTTTCAATTTCCTTGTAGAGTTCACTTCTTACCAGAAGAACGAGAACCCTGCACAGTCTGAATCTGTAATGCAATCGGGTCAAAAAGATATTGAACAAGAACCCATTCTACAGGAAAAAGTAACAGCTTCTGAACCAGTTGATGCATTCATCTTGGAAAAGTATGAGCAAGGTACGACACCAGCCGGCATTTCCTTCGCAAAGATGTATGTGAAGAATGTCGCCAGCAATGCTCAAACGATGGTTTTTTCCCAAGGAGAAGAGGCTGTTCAACAAACGAAACATCTATCTGTTGGTGAGAAATTCACCATGCAGACCCGTACAGAAAACGGATTTACGTTCTTCGAGAAGTTGGGGGATGCAGATAAGGGGGTGGCTTAATCATGCTACCTGAAATCCTGAAAATTGCAGAGGGATATGGTGTTAACTTCAATCCACGCACGTATGGAAAAAAGGAAACACTTTGCAAATGCGTATTTTGCGAAGAGGATTCCAAAGCGGGCAAAGGACATAAATTCTATTTGTCGTTGAATACACAGGACCAACTCTATAAATGTTGGTTCTGTGGTGCTTCCGGTGGTGTCTTGGACTTTGAATCGAAGCTATCCGGTCTTCCTTATGAAGATATACGAACAAAGTATTTCGGAAAAAGGAAGAAACCACGTCATCCGGCTGAGCGATTGAATGCACGACAGCTTCGAACAATTGGTTGGGCTGAATATAAACGGAAGAACCGGCCTGAGTTTAAAAAGAAAAGGGAAGCGGTTTTGCGAGACTGGCAGAGATATGAACACGAACAGCTGGTGAAACACTTTGCCATGTTCATTGTTGTCGCCCATATCGAGAATCAGGAGGAACGACAGGATGAATTGCTTCGTTTTGTCATGAACTCGTGTAAGGAAACCCAAATTCATCTGCTATTCAACCGAATACTGGCTGAATATGTGAAAGAAGATGCGGAAAGATCAAGCTGGGCAATTGAAGGGGCTGAAATAGGAAGGGCAGCATGGAGAGTCTCACTGTCCACCTATGACTTTGAAATGGAGAAAGTCGTGCTGAACGTGTCATTTCTTTATTACATGTTGAAAATGATAAAACTACAGTCTAAAAGAAATTCGGTGAAGAACGATAAAGTGTCGCTAGCCAATTAACCCGTCACCCTTTACGGAGGAGAAATAGGGTCATGGCTGATAAGCGGTCATGAGAAAAGGAGAACAATATGAATAACGTGAGTTTGGTAGGTCGTCTGACAAAAGATCCGGAAATCAAATATACGCAGAGTGGTGTAGCAGTGTGTAATTTCACACTTGCAGTGAACCGTCCCTTTAAAAATGCCAATGGAGAAAACGAAGCGGATTTCATCATGATCCAGGTCTGGAGGAAAGCTGCTGAAAATGCAGCGAACTTTCTTAAGAAGGGAAGTCAAGCTGCAGTTAACGGTCGTATTAGTACTCGCCATTATGAAAACGACAAAGGAGATCGAGTGTATGTTACGGAAGTTGTTGCTGACTTCGTCCAATTCCTTGACCCGAAACCTCAAGGACAGGGAAATCAGCAGGGGCAGCAGAACTACCAGCAGCCACAAGGGCAGGGGGGCTTCCAACAGCAACCGAATCCATATGCTGGTAACACAAACGCTCATGGTCAACATGCCAATCAATATGGATCAGTCGGAGGTTCGTTTCAAGTAAAGGATGAGGATCTGCCGTTCTGATACTAAAGATGAAAAGGGGATTGGTCAGCCAATCCTCTTTTCTTAATATAGAAAGGAGAAAGCAGTATGATATTCTCTTTCTCACGATTGAGCTTGTACGAAACTTGTCCGTACCGGTTTTATAAGAAATACATTCAAGAATATGAAGAGCCGATAACTTATCCCTTAGCGTTGGGTAAGGGGGTTCATAAAGCAATTGAAGATAAAATCAATGGGGTTAGTCATTCAGAAGCAATATTAAATGGAATGATTGAAACAGATTTTCATCCAGAAGTTACATTGGAGGAGTTGTCCGATTTAGTCAGCCGTGCTCCAATTCAAAAAAACATGGGTGCAACTGAGATACATTTCAAACTTCCGTTATCTGAAGAGGAGTCGGCCCCAATGATTCAGGGATATATTGATGTGGTATCTGAAGAGGGTAGTAAAATAGTGGACTGGAAAACAAACAGGAGTAGATACGACATTCTGGATAATCACCAAGTCGGTCTCTATGCCTGGGCTATCGGTCAAATAAAGAATCAATCATTAGTTGAAGGTAATTTGTACTTCCTCCGGTTTAGAACAGCAAGCAAATATGTTTTCAAGCAAGCTGACATGGAAAGGTCTCGTCAATGGGCTTTAGGTGTGGCAAACGAAATCAATTCTAAATGTGAAATTCTAGATATGCTGCCTGAAAGAGCGGAGAATTTATTTCATTCCACACCTTCAAGTAATTGCCGTCATTGCCCGTTTGTTCTTGAGTGTTTTCGTAAGTTTAGCGGAATAAAAATATACCTAGAAGTAGGTAACTGACAAATGTTAATGGTGAGAGGCCAAGGAGAAAACTATCCTGGAACAATTAGCTTCTATTTTTAAGGTTGTTTATGATGAATTGCAGAAATCAGGTTATACTAAATTAAATTGATGACTGTAAAAGTGTCCTATCCGTTGTGGATATGGGCGCTTTTTTGTTTCTCCTTAATAGGATGAAGTATGATGGCAGCGAGGATCTTCTGGCATTTCTGAAGTCCGAAGTAAAAGGCAGAAGATGCATGAATTGCTTAGAGCCAGTGATTGTATCGTATAGAAAATGCAGTAAAGTAGACGAAGTTAAAATACATATTGAGTTTGTTTGAATGCAGGTGAAGGACCCTGTCTCGTTTGCATCTCCCGCCAGGAGAGGCTTTTTTATTTCCTTTACATGCGAACGTTCATTCTCTATAATGAATCAAAAGGAGGGAACAAGTGTGCGTAAAACATTGGAGAAGTCGGTAAGATATGCCAGAAATATTGGATATGATGTATGTGGCGAGTGATGGATCAATTACTAAGCGGCGAATCAAAGTCTTGCAGATAGGCGAGGTGTCATTTAGGGCATACTGCTTTCTTAGGAAATCCAAACGAACATTTACCGCCGAGAATGTTTTGGCACTTGTTCCAGTCAATCAAAACGAGAGGGTGATCGTTTAATGAAGGTTGAAGGAGATATAAAAGACCGTGGCCGAATTAAATGGACAGCGATGATGCTGCCAGAACACTTAGTTGATCTAAGGGACTGGCACGCTGAGGATGATTTGACGGCCCGACCGGAACTGACAGAATGGGATTTGGCAGCCATTCAAGAAGAAATCGAAATAGGATATAAACGAAAATGCGAAACGTTAGTAAAAACTTGGCGAGACGGTCGCGTCATCGAAAACCAGGGCATTATCGAGGGCGTTGATATACAAAACAAAGCCATCCTGTTATCAGACCCTTTTGGAGATATGCGGATTCAAATTGAGGGAATTATATCCGTTCAATCTGTAAATTAATGAGGGAGAATTTGATGTTCTCCCTTAATCTACAAAACGGAATGTGTATACAATTTTATCTTTTTTCTTTTTGATAATGGTTTTGAAACGAAAAAAAGTATGGGTCTTACCGAAAGTGATGTTCCTTACATGTGTCCCTTTCTCTTTACCAGTCATAACAGCCCCATATAATAATTCATCCAAATAAACCGTCCCGTTGTACTTAATATCCTTAATTCGGTTATAAGCATTTTCAATTCCTTCTATGTAGATAGTTTCATTGTAGGTAAGTTGTCGACCATCTTCCAGTGCTAGTCTAATACCTTCCGATAGTCGTATGTCTTTTGAAAACACAATGTTAATCGTTTCTGTTTCAAGATTTTTTTCTTCTTCATATACCATTATTTCTTTCAGTAGGAATAGCGACATATTACCATTATCTACTCTCATTCGTACTGGCGGAAATTTTTCATCTTCTTTTGACTGCCATTCGACCCATTGTATCGGTAGCCCCCATCTAGTTGCCAAATCTGACATCGCCAACAATCTATCCATTATATGACCCCCTTCTAAAAGTCCTATAAATTAATCTTACCATTTCATACTTTTATTACAAGGTAAGTTGTTGAATAGTCCGAATAAATGCATTAATAGCAAAGTTTTTCCTCGAATATATTGGTATGGATATCCAATTTCTTGTAGACACAGTAACCTACCCGGTCTATGATAATAGGTATAAGGAATGAGGAGGGAAGGCTTATTTAAGGACGTAGATAGAAGAAATGCAATTGGTTTACGAACGAATGGAAGCCGGGGGACTCATCAAAATGCATTTTGTACCAGGCATCGTAGAATAAGAGAGAACAGATTTGGAGTGAAATAAAATGAGATGTAATAGCTGTGGTGCTGAAAATCAAAAAGATAGCGTTTATTGTAACAAATGTGGCACTAATTTGTCGCAGAGTATCGGAAAAGAAAAGGATTCTAGTAATACATATATAGCAAAGCGTAATACTATGAGAAGCAAAAAAGTTATTTTTGGATCTACAATATCATTGATAATTATGGTGTCTATCCTGTTATTCTTCTATATAAATAATCCGGTAAATGCCTTTAAATCTGAAATAAATAGTAATAATGATAAAGCTGCTTTAGATATATATGAGAAGAAGATTAATGGAAAGGTTGATAATGAAACTAAAGCGAAATCATTTCTAATAGAAGAGGCGAAGCAAGTTAAAGAGTCATTTAAAAATCAACAAATAGATTACGGGGATGCGAAAGAAAAATTAGATACTATTAAAAATACAAGATTAGTTTCTTCGGATGTAAATAAAATTAATGCTTATATTAAACAATTACATGACTCACGAATTGCCTTCGAAAAAGCAAGGGAATATCAGAAAGAGAAGAATTATAGCAGTGCTATTAGAGAATATCAAAAAGTAATTAAAGAAGATGATAATTACAGTGCGGCCAATGGTGAAATAAAAGACATAAAAGAGAAATACAAGAAAGAGGTATTAAGCGAGGTTGAAGAAAACATAAATTCGAAGGACTATGATTCAGCTGTTACATTACTTAAAGAGGCATCTCTAGTAATATCAGATGATAAGGATATCATTTCTAAATTAGCGATCTATAAGGAAAAATTAGATGAACAAAAAGCTATACAAAAGAGGGAAGAGATTGAAAAGGCAAAAGCAGAACAAATAGTGGTCGTAGAAAGTTCTAAGATTTTTGTGCAATCTACGGAATATAAAGCACTCTATCCTGATATGATTCAGGTGATTGTAAAGAATAAATCCGATAAAACAATAAAAAGTATGTCAATTGGATCGGTAGGCTATGACAAAAATGGCTATCCGGTAAAAATCAAAACACAGTATTCTTTTTCTGACGGGAATTATGAATTTGTTGGTAATGGTGAAGATGTGAATATAGTTGCGGGAGGAACGTATGGACAAGACGTTGGATGGAGTCTTGATGATCGACACGGCATTTCAAAAACTATATCTTGCGTAAAAAGTGTTTCCTTTTACGACGGTACAACATGGGAAAATCCTTATTATAGCTATTGGATTGAAGAGTATAAGGGGAAACCATTAAATTAGGTTTTATTAGGTAAGAAAGAGAATAAAATTCAGTCTGCGACTTCCATTGACATTTCTTTTGGGGCAAGTTATAACAGAGGACCAATCCATCAACGATCAACATCATGGGTTTCTAGTTCCCAAGATTTGCGACCTAAATAATGCTTTGATAAAATATGTATAACCATTAGTTTTTAAGTCATCTTTTAGATGAACGTCGTTATACCTTTTAGATATATTAAAAAGGAGTGCGACAAAAATTATCTTGCCTTTGTATTCTCTATTAAAGAGAAGGTCAGGCTGATGTAACAAGTACATCACAAAATTGCTTAGAGCATAATCATATGGGATATTTACGCTTTTTAGCGTGATATATATTAAAAGTCGATTGATTCCTTCGGGAAACGATCGGCTTTTTTTGTTTTAAAAACTTATTGGAAAAGGAGCGGTTTAAATGGTTGGAAAACAATTGGAACGTCTAGTTTCTAATTCTAAACAAGGAAGTGCAGAAAAATCATTCGTGTGCTATGTGGATGAAAAGAAGGAAAAGAAATTCCTGGTCTTTAAATTCGGTGAAATTTACCTACTCGATAGCAGAGGAGAAATTGAAAAGCTGAATTCGTTAACCGATATTGAAGACATTTTTCTGTCCATTGAAAAAGGCGATGTAAAAGTGATTGGCAGCGGAAATATCGGAATATAAAGGAGGATATTAAAATGGTACTTGCAAAGGCAGAGGTCATTGAAAACATGGAAGAGGCAATTAAGCTAGGAAGGGAAATTGAACGTGTTGAATCGGCGCTGAAAGCTATGAAAGCTCAGTTGAAGTCGTTCGTGGATAACAATGGTCCGGTAGATACTGGTGACGTTATTTGGGATTACACTATATCAGCATCGTGGCAATTCGATGAAAAGGGTATGAAGGAATTAGCTCAAAATATGGTGCTTGAAGGTGTGAATCCGTGGAAAATGCTGAACATCACTGCTTCCAATCTGAAAAAGATGGGCTGGGATGATGCAGTGATTGCAAAAATGGGCGAAAAAAAGGAGACGCGTCGATTCGCATCTCGGAAAAAGTGATTCATTAAAACCTAGTAGAATGATTATACCATAAAAAGCCTTCCACCGGGCAAGGAAAGAGTGGCACATGAAAGCTTGTGCCGCTCGGCACTTGCTTTGTGTGAGAAAGGACAACGAAAATGACAACGCAAAAATATATTACTTCTGCTCGCGAAGCAGTATCTACTTACAATGCAGTGGGTTCTGAAAGTGTTATCGAATTGCAGGACATTTTAGCAGTCTTGATAGGTCCATCCGCAAAACCTGAATTCACTGGGCGACTGGCTGCACGGGGTATTCGTGAGTTGGTGGATATGACAGTAACCGAATTAAAAGAGGAAGGCATGACGCACAATGAAGCTCTTAGGGTTCATTCTGGCATGCTGATTGCACGCAAGATGCGTTCGGCTGGAAAAGCAGATACGCGATACGTTATCCGTTCACCAGAAGATGCAGCAGCCTATATGATGGCCGAGATGACGAATCTGACACAAGAACATTTCGTAGTTATATTTTTGAATGTGAAGAATGAAGTACTTCATAAGAAGACCATTTTTATTGGTTCACTAAATTCATCGATAGTACATCCTAGGGAGGTGTACAAGGAAGCAGTGAAACATAGTGCTGCCTCAATAATTTGTTTCCATAACCATCCCAGTGGGAGGCCGGATCCTTCACCTGAAGACATTCAGGTTACGAAGAGATTGGCTGAGGCTGGGAGCGTGGTGGGAGTAGAGTTGATTGATCATGTTGTTATTGGTGACCATCAATTTATTAGTCTTAAGGAGAAAGGATATTTTTAATGTAAATTAAATAGAGACGTTCCATTGCATTTTTGGAACGTCTTTTTATATATATTGAATTAATTAAAGATTTATTTTACACGGACCAATTGGCCATCTAAAGAAAGTCTTTTTCCTTCAGGACTCAACATAAAATATCCCGATTGATCATAATCAATTATTGATGGTTGAAAATAACCACCAAGATTGTTTTGCAGTTCATCAACCCAGAACTCAATATAAGTACCTTTCCTTACTTCCACCCCTTGTACTGCATAATGACCATTGATTTTTTGTACCAATGTTCCTTCGACTAATATGTCGGCCCTCGATTTTTCGATTAGCTCACTAATGGCAACGGCATGTTTTAGTATCTCTCGATACACAGCGAATTTATTACGTAATTCAGAAGGCAGTTTTTCTTCATTAATTTTAGAAAAGAAATTGCTAAATAAAACCTCGTATTTCTGTGCTTCGATTACGATATCATCTGCACTGCTACTTAATCTTTGTATTTCTTTCTTGTACATTTTTTATCTCCTTTTTTTGTAAACGTAAACAAATACTTATGTCGAATGTATCATATTTTCAATGTAATTCGCTTGTGACAACGTTTATTTTTCTACTAGATGTGGAAAACACTACCTACGGTATATAGATAATAATATAGTGGGATAATAGGCTACTATTAATAAAAACAACTTCAACAATTGACAAAAAGGGTTGGAAAATAAATCGGTTTCCAACCCTTTTTGTCTACAATCTGAGAGCGTAATGACTTACGCTATATTATTGACTTTTAATGTGCAGGTAAATCATCTAAGAGTTGATTAATATCCGAATTTAACCAGTGTAAAGGTAGTCCATAATTTATTTCTGCATCTAATGGGGTACGTAAATATATCTCATCTTCATTAAGGTTATATCTTCGTATTCGGAAGTTTATTGAATTTCTAAGATGCTGTAAGTTATTAATTAAAGTATTTGAAGGAGGTAAAACCCTCGTCTTCCAGGGACGATCTCCCCGGTGGAAAGTAAACCATGGTTCAACATCACGAGGTGAAATAAAATCATTATGATTTGCCCAACCAATAATTCTACCATTCACGGAATCTCGTTCTAATATACTTTCTGGATTTATACGGAGCTGAGGATTACTAAGCATGTCCTCAGAAAATTTCACCATAACATACCGGTCTGACATAGGTTGTCTTGTTTGTAAATCATAGAATTTATGGCGTTCAACTAGTAACCATTGTGCAAAAAACGAGGAACCCTTGATATCTAATCGATATGGTAATGTTTGACCATTTTGATGTATGGTTACGTCACCATTGTCGATATGCAATGGGTCTAAATAGTGATCAAAATTCAACTGAACCACTACGTTCTCATAATTGTCTTCAATTTCTTTCTTAAAAATATGCTCTGCCAATTTTCCGGAGAGCTGGTCTGCAATAAATGCATTTCGTTGTCTAGGGTTATTAGTACCGAATTGTCTTTGACTTTGACTATTATATTGCCATGCCGTTAAAGCAAAATCATAACATTCCTGAATTAGCTGATTATTGATAGTAGCGATGTTTATCCTCTCCTTACTAAATAATTAATAGTCTTTAGGAACAATTAGTAAAAAAAGAGTTAAGCGGTATTCCGTAGCATCTTATACGCTGAAATCTAAATAGAAAGTTTCTTCATCAATTTTGAAAATCCGTACATAATCTCTTCCATATCTTCTTAGGTCATCTACCGAAACAAAAGATCCATATTCCAATCCCAAACGGTTACGAAAATATGTGCCTAAGATGCTATTATTTTCTCGTGTATGTATTGCTTTTCGATTTTGTTGTGCCATTACACAAATTAACTCCTCGCCATCATCAGTTATCATTAAAAATGATTCTGCTAAAGGGGGGAAAAATTCCGGATTATTTTGATGGACACTTTTGGGCACTGATAAGTAAGCTTGATTAGGATTGCGACCTTCGCGTTGTCCCCAGTTTAATCCTGAACGTGAAGGAACTACGCCGTTAGATAAAAGTGAAAGATCCACGTATTCCGTGTAATTGTGTGTAGGTGTAGTTAGTACTTCCATCTCTGAATGTTGAATTATATTATTTGTATTTGAATCAAATGATGTCCGTATACGTGTTGTAGTTGCTTCATAAAAGTTTACCTGTTGGCTAATTTCAGGATCTTGGCAGTCAAGTATATCTAGATCTGAGAAAATATCATCAATATTATCGTGTGTTGCTTCTACTAATATTTCATTTTGGCGCCCAAATCCGTTCATTGTAAAGTTTGCCGACCCAACAAAAACCTTTGAACTCAGACCAAATATCTCTTCTTGTAACCAATAATATACTTTACGGTGATTGCCGGGCCTACTAATTTGATAAAAAATATTTAAGCGATCTGAAAATTGCTCAACTAAGTCAATAAATGTTCTATGTTGCCAAATGGCGAGGCCATCATGGGATACCATCCCAACGATTACATCTATTCTTAATTCCGGATATGTATGCAAGATGTGTTCTAGGTATAGAGGACTTACATAACCTGATAAAACTCTTAAATGTCGATAACCTTGATTGTAAGGGGTTGATATTGTTGCACTCTCCAAACTATTAACTAAATACAAGACTGAGTACCTCCTTCAAGTTTGTTTATTCAATTGTATATATTACATAAAGAATATTCAATGAATAATTAAAAAATACTAGAAAACTGTACAGGAAACCCATTCGATGTGCTATTTTACCTAAGCAAGATATATATGTTTACTTCATTTATTACACTAGTTTATATTTGGAACTTGAAATCAAAGTCTAATCTATAATTCGACACACTTCGGGGCTGCAATTTCTTTGTATAAGGTGTACAATGAAAAGCATAGGGGTATGCAAGAACATACTTTCTTATTTATGGACAACCACTAAGGAGCGATGTCAGCGATGTCTAAAATGATTTTTAAAAAAGGTGAGCTTTTTAACGGTCCAGGTGGTCTTAGTTTGGCTGCGAAAAATGCAAGTGTAATCCACCCGGAAACAGGAAAAGAATATCGAATCGAGCATTTATGGTCGAATGATTATGACGCCGATGCATGCAATACCTACCGCTTCAATATATGTGGGGATCCTAATGATACATCTGTACATTGTGGACCTGTAGAGGAATTACCAATTGGAGATAGGTCAGTTCTGGGCGACATAGATTGTTTTGCCTTTGGATTTCCTTGTAATGATTACAGTCAAGTTGGTGAAAAACAAGGACTAGATGGTAAATTCGGACCGTTATATTCATATGGAGTCAAGGTATTAAAAGAATATCAGCCTAAGTTCTTTGTAGCGGAGAATGTCGGGGGTCTTCAAAGCGCAAATGAGGGACAAGCATTTATTCAGATTCTAACTGAGCTTGAAGAATGCGGATATAAACTCACACCTCATCTTTATAAATTTGAAGAATACGGAGTACCACAGTCACGTCATCGGATTATAATAGTTGGTATCAGAAATGACTTTTCAGAGAAGGGAATTGAGTTTAAGATTCCAGCACCGACAACATTAGCTTCGACTGATTATGTGACGTCTTATGAAGCAATTACAAATCCACCAATTCCAGAAGATGCTCCGAATAACGAGTTAACTCGTCACACTGCAAAGGTGAAAGAGATGCTAAGCTATATCCCTGCAGGTAGTAATGCTTGGTATCCTGGTATTCCAGAGCACTTACAACTAAAAGTAAAAGGTGCAAGATTAAGTTCCATTTATAAACGACTAGATCCTACACGTCCGGCATATACGGTAACTGGAAGTGGTGGTGGTGGAACTCATATGTATCACTGGGAAGAACTTCGAGCATTAACTAATCGGGAACGTGCACGTTTACAAACGTTTCCAGATGATTTTGTTTTTAAAGGAAGTAAAGAAGCAGTACGGAAACAAATTGGTATGGCGGTGCCACCGAAAGGAGCACAGATTGTGTTTGAAGCCATACTTAAGACATTTGCTGGAATTAACTATAAACATGTTCAACCAGTATCAAATCTTCAACTTGAAAACCTCAGGGGTAAACAAAAAATCACTTTAGATAAGACATATCCTTTAGAAAATGAAAAACAGTTGGTACTAACCTTCCGATAAGTAGACTAATAGTAGAATGTTTTAATAAATCATGATAGAAGAGCGAAAATAACCGATAACAGGATGAGTTTTAGGCTGTAAACAAACTTGGTGAAAATCAAGTTTGTTTACAGTCTTTTTATTTAACAAAATGGTGAAAATCCCTACGCGAATTTGAAAGAAGTCGTTTATACGTGCAACTTTCGTGTTAGTTACTCGCTGTAATCTGTACCATAAAATTGATGCTCAAAAGAGGTTAGCGAAAAAATTCTGCCATTCTTTATATTGAAACATACCATAGGAGTCTTCCATGAAACCACTTGTTAAATATTCATAAGTAAAACATATACAATATACGCATGTAATTAACTATATTTCAATTATATTTAAATATATTTGAAATGTAGTATTGACAGAACAGTGTGTATATAGTAATTTATAATAAAAGATGAGCTTAGAGGTGTAAAAATGAGTAATAAGAAAATGGAGAAGTTTGAAGAGCTTGCACAAAAAAGAGTTAGCGATACATTGAAGAAGTTGCAACTAATTGGAAATTTAGCTAACAAAAACAACTATGATTATACTGATGGTCATGTCAAACAGATTATAGAGACATTAGAAAATGAAATAAAAGTACTCAAGAACAAATTCGTGGAAGAGAGTAAAGAACGGAGTACAGAATTTAAATTCAAATAATCTAGGGGGTATATCTTATGTCTTCATCAGCATTAGCATCATCATCAGTACCAACGAACTGGAAATCAAATATTAATCAGGTTGTTAAAGGCTATGAATCTGAACCAGCAAAAGGCCTTGTTCACGGTCTTCAGAAAGATTTTATTCAAAATTCTTGGGGGCAACGTGTTGATTTAGAAATGGGTAAAAACTGGAGGATGGACTTTACTCTCGTTAAAAATGATCATGGTAAATTTTTATTAGTACATGACTATGGAACAAATGGAATGACAGGTCCAAACCTATCTATGACCGAGATTAGCAGATTAGCAACTGATCTTCCCCCGGATTACCGATTGGCTCGCTTCTCAGCAATGAATTATTCGGGTGGCAATGAAGGAGCTGGACTGTACGGAAGAGGTAAGTTATTATTTTCTGCTGCTTCAGAAATTGGTTATTATATTTATGAGACATTAACTCAAGAAGAGGGATATAGGGTTAATTATAAGAAACTGGAAGGGAATGATTTAAGGGTAGGAGAATCAGCTCTACAAGGTGAGGATGCTATAAATTATTTGACAGAAACTACGGGTTTAATGCCTATTTCTTCACAAGGAAGTAGAATTATTGTAATAAGTCCGATCGATGCCCTTGTAACTGCTATTGATGATGGGATTTTTATCAAGGATATCGAAGAAACTTGGTGGCGCATTATTAAAAAGTTTAATGCCAAAATCAAGGTTCAAAAGTATGACGGTACCTGCGAATTCGCTAAAATACCAGTTGAATACCAAGAGAACTTGAATGAATTTCGTCGGAATTTCAAAATTCAAATACCCGGGTATTCTAAAGTTACCGAAATAGGTTTGGGTATTAGTAATAATGACATTCGTGAAGATCTTCGAAATGTATATCTTTATAGGAAAAATATGAAGTTAGCTGAAATACCATTAAGTATACCGGAAGAATTGCAAAATCGTTACTTCGGATATGTAGAAGTAGATGAGGATTTTGAAGATGAAATTATTAATATCGAGGACTTGGAGCATTATGGTTTTACAAGTAAAAAGTCAAAGGTTTTCCAACAATTAAAGTTAACGGTAAGCAATGAGCATGACACTTGGATGGAAGAATTGGGTTATGTTAATAGAAGAATTGCTCAAGATGAGAACTTACAGAATGAACTATTAGAAGTATCAACCGAATTAGATGAATTCCTAACCGCTATGGACTTTGGTGGGGATATTGATTCTGGCAATCAAATGCCAAAATGCCAATTAAAATGGGAGGGAATAAAGTTCCCTGAAAACAAAGGTAATAGACTTACATTTGGCGATATTATCAGTGATATTAGGTTTAGTATTAAAAACAATTATACTGTACCTAAAGATTTCAAAGTACGTTTAGCTATAAAGTGTGAAAATAGTACATTAATTGATTTGAGTGATACAACCGTTCGAATTGGTGCAGGTGAGAAATTAACTTATGGCCCTTTCGAATTTGAAGTAAACGAAGCTCTAAAACGATTTAAAAAACATAGTATTGTTTTAGAGGTATTTCCTGTTCGATCAACTAAAGTAGAGAAAATAGAGGCTTTGTTTTATTACGATGTAGAGCAAATTGTTAAAGAGCAACGTCAGTTTGCATTAAAATTAATTTCAATTGAATTACCTAATGAAAACAGTAGACGAGTGGACACAGGGCAAAGAATAACTAATATTGCTTACAAAATAATTAATAATTCTGCCCACCACGCTACCCTTGCCTTAAATATCACTACCTATATGGGGGATCGAGAAAATGATTCACTCGAAAACACATTTTTACGTAGAGATATTGAAGTAGAAGCTCATAAAGAAGTAATTGTTCATTGTACTGATATTGAATTTTCAAAAGAAGCATACGAAGACAGGATTTTAAAAGGTCCTATTGAAATTCGTACAACTTTAAGTGCAGCAAATGATTTCAGTATATATGAAATGGGTGATATTATTTGCAAAAACCCCCCATTAGTCGTATATCTAAATCAAGAAGGTGGATTTATTAGTCAAACATTTAATGATGTACAAATGATAGAAGGTGATGAATATAGGTCATATGCCAATGGAAAAAAAGGCGATTGGACCTTTTCTCTTTATAAAGACCATCCATCTTACATGAGGATCATGGAAGATGATGATTTACGCAAAGAATACTTAATTGAAGAAATGCTGAAACAGACAATGAGGGTACATTTGTCAGATGGTAATTATTCAATTTTAGCGATGTTTAGCGAAGACTTATCGGATATCGAAGATTTATCATACGCAGAGTTACTTCACTATTCTTATTCAGTCATAGATAAAATTCAATTAAAGCGACAACAAAACCAGGGGGCACTAACCCATGGCTAATCTAATAAAGAATATGAACGGTAAGAAAGCATATGTAGGTATTCTCAGCCCTGAGGAGATAGAGGCAGCTGAACAATTGATGGAATCCTTACTACATGCAATTCCAGAATTGGAAGAGGACCTCGGTAAAAAATTTGGCGAATCAATAAAAAGAAATAGATTAGAATACGCACATGAATACGGAACCAGGTTGCGTGAATTACTTAATCAATTTGAAGTGAAAGAATATCAAAGAAAAATCTTCTTTGAACAAATTCGTAATTTCGCTTCTCAAGACGTAGATTTACCAAGAGATCGCTCCGAGGAAAGACATGTTTTAAATTATTACTACAAAATCGCCAAATTTCCTCTAGAAGAAGCAAGGTTAATAAATTGGTCTGAATGGTCCCAATTATACGACATTCCTGCAATCTCTAAAGAAGATCGCATTATAGATTGGTTGATTTTTAAATCTAAAGAGACAAAAATCCAGCGAGAATTATTTAGGGAAATAATGACAGGAATAAGATTGTTCAGTAAAGATAAAGATCTATCTGTTTTTAATGAAGAACAACTCTTTAAAAAACTTGATCAGGTCTATTTAATCTCAGCCAACAAGTTGAGTTTGTATGAGAAGTATTTTACAAGTAGAGAGCTAGTGCCAACAAAAGCTAGACTAACTCAGAAGCAGAAATATAGACAAAAATACTTTGTTGAGGTACTAAAAACATTGAAATTAAAGAAAGACCAACCGCTCACAAAAATTTGCGAAGAAGTATTTATAACCGTTTATAATGCTTCAAAGTTATAAGCACTTAACACTTTTTGATAATTTGGGGTTGTGGAAAAATGCTGAAAATTTGTTTCGCTATAAGTGGGAAGAATTTGGTTGTATTTGTAATCAAATGATGAAGAATATTGCAATTGTAAATATGCAATGTTGCAGATTTACATGGAGCCTCTGCGGGCATTAGTACCAAGGCAAGAAGCCAGCTATATCAGGGCTGGCTTTGCCCGTAAAGGCTATCATGCTCACCACTTCATGTAAAGTTGCAACGTCATGTTTGGCTGTAAGACAAAAAACATTTGGCAAAATACACAATTTGTAGGAGCGTGTAAAGTGGAGTTTGAAGAAAAAGCAGGTATTAAAAGACTTTCACATATAGATAATAAAGAGGAATTATCCATCAATGTAGACTACAGTTTCCCGAAACTTTATAGACAATACGCCAGATGGAATATTAAAAAAATAACTAAAAGGGATAAAAAGCATCTCAACTCATTTGGTCCTGTACAGATCCCATCTAGACAAAAAGGGTTATACGTAATTTATGATAGGGACGGCGAGGTACTTTACGTTGGAATTAATAACGATAATAGTGAGAATAGCAGTCTATATACTCGATTAAATTCTCAGTTGGAAAACTCCCGTTTTAAAGACTATATTTACAGAATTGATACATACTTATTTAATGACCCTGAAGAAAGGGATACATATGAGTTTTTGCTAATTAACACACTTTTCCCTGTCTTCAATAAGGATAAGACGCTTTACAAAAGTAAAAAGAAAGAGGAAGAGTACAAAAAAAAGCCGTGTTTCTATAATGAAGCTCTGCTTACAAGTATAGAGAGAACAGCTTTTTTCGAAAATATTGCACCTGCCTATATCTTATTGCAGACTTATTGGGATCAGTTAAATGAAACGTCTCCGAATAATCACTGGGATTGGATTAATAGGGAAAGCAATAATTGGGTAACTCTTATAGCGAATCGAAATGATATTTCTGAACGTCAAGTTTTTGAAGATGCTTATCAATATATTAGATTAGTAGATGAGGTAGGTGAGGAAGATATTACTAGCGAAGAATTAGAAAACAATATCTTTACATCCTGGAATTTAAAATGGTTGTATTAGAAACCATCATTTCAATTGAGTCTCATTATTCTGAAGTCACACTAGTGAAGATAAGTTGATCTTTAAGGCACCCGTATTGCAATGCGGGTGCCTATAAAAAATCCTTAAAAAGTGCCTCACAGTGGTCCGCATTTTTTAAGGATGGGGTGTGGATTTTCTATAGTATGGTATATATTAATTTCATTTAAAAGAACTACTTTATATATTACCAAACACTTCATGCTCCTTTACCATTTTATAGAATGACGTTTTCTTCATATCTGCTTCCTCCATTGCTTTAACTGCTGTAATTTCCCCGGCCTTCCACTTCTCATAGGCCTGAATGAATTCTTCTGTTATCTCAATTGATGGTCTCCCGAATTTTACTCCCTTTGCAAGCGCTGAATCAATTCCTTCACGCTGCCGTTTTCGGATGCGTTCCCTTTCATCCTCAGCAATCCAAGATAGAACCTGAAGAATAAGATCGGAAATAAATGTTCCGATACTGTCCTTATGCTTTGTCGTATCTAACAAGGGCATATCTAACACTACGATATCAGCACCGATTTCCTTAGTCAGCTCTTTCCACTCATTTAAAATGTATTCCTTATTCCTGCCAAATCGATCCAGTGAATGAATATAAAGAGTATCACCTTTCCTCATCATTCTCTTCATCAATTGATAATTTACACGATCAAAGTTTTTCCCCGACTGTTTATCTATAAAAATATCCCGATCATCAATACCTAATTCTCTCATCGAATCAATTTGACGAGTTTCGTTTTGATCTTTTGCACTTACCCTAACATAACCGAATTTTCTAGATTCCAATTTTGTTCACTTCCTATTAGAACGTTTGTTTCTTAAAGTGTACAATTCCGTTCGGGAAGTCGCAAATAAACGAGTGAACGTTCGAAAAGTAGTTTTATATATTTACGAACTATTTATTGCAATGTATTTCATATTAAACACAGTGTTCGTTAATGTGTACAATTACGAACTTTACTTGTTTTTAAGCCTGTATTTATTTTTAGCTTTTTTCAAACTCTTGTACACTGAAGGGTGGATCAATGAATACTTTCCTGGAGATTGGTGTTCTCGGGCGTCTGAAGAAGCCATGTCGAACTTGTGTGAAAACACGTGATGATATGTTGTGTAATGTAAATTCTTCGGGGGTGATACAAAATTAGAGGATTTTCACCTTTCTTTGCGAATATTGTCAATGAGGAGGTGTATAAAATGTATCAAATAGTACACAAAGAAACAGTTTAGATGTTGTAATGGAGCTAGTGAATCTGCATGTTCAAAATGAATATAGGCAAGGGAACGCGCTGGATTCAGACGAACTTGAAAAGCTGTTTTTAAAGTATTACAAGTTATACAGCAACCGGAATTCTTATTAATAATTTTTGTTGTATTGGTTGGTAAGCATCTCTCCGGAGGTGCTTTTTCTATTTAAAGGATTTTCACTCTTCTTGGCGAATAGTGTCATGAAGGGGGTGAGAATATGGAACTTTATAAAGAAGCGAGACTAGAAGGTGAATCCGAAGGTTTTGACGGCGAGACCATCTTCGAATTGACTAATGGTCAAAAGTGGAAACAAGTAGAATATTATTATAAATATAAATACAAATATAGACCGACAGTAAAAATATATAAAGATGGTATGAGGTATTATCTTGAATTAGAGGGTATAGGTAGAAAAGTAAGGGTTGAAAGGATAGATTAACAGTTTTAAGCACCCACTGAGGTGCTTTTTCAATGCTTAAAATTCAGGGGGGGAGGATTGTTATGTGAATTGCCGAATTGGGAAAAGGTACAACGAGAAAGTGAAACAACAAAGGTAACCTTCTAAAAACATAATCGGGTCGTATGGGTTGCCATTAGCAACTCTTTTTTCTTGTTGAACTAATGGCTAGGTTGGTTAAGAATGGTTTTAGTAGCAAAATAGTTACCCCCCAACGTTTTAAAGTGCTTATAAAAATAATATTTGAATATTTGAAACAAATCGGAATGAAACACGACTTGTTTAGTAAGGGGTGATGAAAGGGATGAATGGGTTTGATATAGAGGATTTATATAGAGAATTTCATTTAGATATTTACTATTTCTCTTTATACTTTTCCAGTAACAAACAGGATGCAGAAGATATTACACAAGAAACCTTTTTGAAAGCAATTCGAAATAGCCACATGCTGAGGGATCGCACTCGTGCGAAGTATTGGTTACTTTCTATAGCGCGTCACACGGCAATCGATCATTTGCGAAAAAAGAAGCTGAAATCTACATTACCAGCACTACTAGAAAAAATCACAAACGAAAAAAACGAGGATTCCTTGGATGAACATCTACTTATCAAGGAACGATGGCAGGAGATTCAAAGTGCATTACTTACTATAAAACCTCATTATCGGAGTTTGCTTATTTTACGGGGGCTTCAGGAAATGACAATTAAAGAGTCGGCTGAAATATTGAATTGTACAGAGTTAAAGGTGCGAGTAGACTTTTATCGTGCTGTAAAGGTATTGAAAAAGGAACTACATATATTGGAAGGAGTGAAGTAAGGTGAAAAAGACCGAAAATCTAACTCAAGAGGCTAAACAGCTACTTCGACCAATTAAAGATCGGCCGGATTTAGAACCGAGTCAAGAGTTTGTTAACGAATTAAACAATAAACTCAGGATGGATGGTAAAAGGAGAAAAACTAGAGTGAAGTTATTTCCACTGTTAGCAGCTACAGCTATCATTGTTATACTTCCTTTTCTCATTTTAACTTCCCAATCCGAAGAAGAAGAGACACACGCATATGCTATAGAAGAATCCTCTCGCATTGAATTAGTGGACACCATCAAGTACGGGAATGGGGAAGGGGAAATCGGTTCATATGCCCATGGCATGAACCCGGTAAGTAGCTTTGATATGAAGAATGGAAACATATATATCTTAGATGAAATGAAGTCGCAGGTCGTGATTAAGAGTGGTGAAGCTACCAGTTCATTTTCCGTTCAAAACGATCAAAATATTATTGGTGATTTGAATGATATATTGGTAACAAAGGATGAAGAAATATATGTATTAAACTCTGTGGAAAAAGTTGTGCATCAATACCAATCCAATGGAGAGTTAACAAAGACCTATGATTTATCGCAATTAGAATTATTTTTCCCAGACTCATTAGTTGAATTAGAAAACAATGAGATTATCGTAAGTCAAAACCAAGAAAAATTTGTAGACCTAAAAACAGTCATTTTCATAGAGGACGAGGTGCTGCCATTTCAATTTAAACAAGTGAATCGAAAGGAAAGTATACTAGTACTCAGTGATGAAAGTGAACAAACTGAACTACCCTTATTCTCGGATTTCACACTTGCCAACGTGGCTTTAAAAGACGTATTGGACGAACAAATTATTTATATGCAGACGGTTGCTCCACCTGTAATGACTCCCCTTTCAGAAACTCATTTATTTGTGCTTAATAAGAAGGGTGATAAGCTTGGGGGAGTACGCATACCAGATGAAAACTTTATTGAAAAACCTCAAGAGGTAGAGAATTATATTGCAACAGATCAAAATGAAATCTATCTTCTTATTCCTGAAAGCGAGCATGTTGCATTATATAAAGTGACGTTAGGGAAAGAATATGAAAGCTTTATTGAGAAACAGATGGAAGAAGTTAATATTGGGTTTGATACTGAATCGTTTGGGAGGCCTTTTCCAGAATTAGAGGAGGAAATCAGGAAGCTTTTTATAAATGGCGATATTCAATACGGGAATGAAGAATCATTGAATGGTGTCGCAATCGATGAGAATGGAACAGTAGTTATCGATTTTAAAGACTTCTTGGCTGGAAGTCCAGCAAGTGCTGAAGCACAATCATTATCGAAAGCACTTCATTCAGCAACCTTTGAAAAATTTCCGGAAATACAGCAAATCTACTTTCAGTTTGACGGGAGCTTTAGCGCATGGGCTCATTGGTTAGAAAGCACCGAAGAACCTTGGAAAAGACAAGACTCAAATTAACTATAAAATATCTTATCAAAGCTCTTAATATGGCAATCTTGTTCCATTTAAGTTCATCATCCTTATTTGGGTGCATTTATGTAACCAAACATATGCACCCATAATGTAAGGGATTATCCTTTACTTCGACTGCCAATCCACAAGTGAACTTCACCTAATTACTCACCTAATGGAGGAAAATAATAAGAAAAGATTGATAGTAAAGCTTGTTATGGAGTATCTCTCATTGCTCTTGGTAATCCGGCTTATTTGTAAAGTGAAAATCCCGAACAGTAACTTGATCTGTGATTGAGCTACTGTTCGGGATTTTTATATTTTTTTTTAGTTACAACACTTACTTTCTTATGAACAGGATGATGATCCATATGCTCTAATATTTATCGTTTATCCGAGACCAACGCTTTCTTGGTTGGAGGGAATCGATTAAGTAATACACCCCAGGTAAGATAATGATGGAACCGATTCCGAAATAAACATGACGAATATTTAATGTTAAGAAAGGCAAGGAGGCGAACAGAATTCCTAATGGCATGGAGACACGCATGAACAACAAACGGACTGCACTTAACTGTGCCAGTCGATCCCTTGGAGCTTCACGCTGGAAAATGGCTGCACTTTGGGCGTTGAAAAGAGGGAACAGGATACCACCCATCAGTTCACATAACCACGCAAAAGGGACTGAGTGGACAAAGTACAGCAGCACAAAGGAAAAGCCACCCCCAATCAAACCAAAGTACATCGTTCGGGGGCTTTTCGGTAGCTTGGTCAGAAGAAGCATTCCCATCACATAACCGATAGGAAAGGCCCCCTTAAATATGCCATACTCCCACGTCTCTCCTCCCAATTCTCCCTGAATGAAGGGAATACTCAAGACCAGCGTTGCCCCTACCGCAAATTGGACGGTAGAAGATAGGATTGTTAACTGCAGGAGTTGAGGATAACTAAAGAAATTCCTGTATCCCTCTTTCATTTCGGACCACCAGAACTTTTTTGTCCAAGTTGCCACCATTTGTGTGCTGATTTGCGGAATTCGGGACAGTGCCAGGAAACTGATGAAGAACAGGATTGCCGAAATGCCATAGATCCAATGCATCGGTAGTTGCAACAACAAGAGCGAAGTGACACCTGGAGCAAGAAAACTCATTAGCCGAAGGGTTCCGTCCAACAATCCGTTGGCATCGGCCAATTCATCCTCCGTACAGACTTCTGGAAGTAAGGCAAACGAAAGGCTGGCGAAAATTGGCTGAAGAAGCCCTAAGATGCATTGCAGAATAACCAAGCCAATGATGGAACCTTTCTCCGTTCCAATCCCTAAACCAGCTAATGGTAGTAGGTAGGCACCGGCTCGGATCAGTTGGATATTTTTGAGCACTTTTTCTTTTATGACATGATTAAGTAAGGGCGAACTGATACCTTGTAGCACCAATGAAGGAATAAAATAGACGAGCCAAAGGATGCCCATCCACTCCCGTGAACCTGTCAATTCATATAACAGCAACCCATTGATAATAGCTCCAGCAACACCACCGAATTCGGAAACAATCTCACCTATCCATAAGGATCTGAAGGACTTGGAATACTTCTTCATAATCCGGTTCCGAGGTATCGTGTCAATTGTCTGGTGAAATCTTCAAGCTTTCCAGAGTTGATGGAATAGACCCCTTTCTCCACGCGAATGAATTTGGCGGCTTTCAATAATGCCAGTTGATGGTGTAGCGTTGTTTTTGATATGTTGAATTGTCCACTCAACTCTTGCAAGGACAAAGGACTTTTCTGAAGTTGAAACAGCAGTTTTAGTCGTAGTTCGTCCCCTAATGCCTTATGGCCACGAATCAGTTCATTTGAAGGAACTCCAGGTTCTAGCAGATACTCTTCTTTGACAGGATAAAAGAAGAGCTTGGTATCAGAAGTACGAATTGTAAGCACCCAAGGACGATAGGAAACCTGCGGGATAAGTTTGACCGACCAAATGGATGGCTCAGGTAGGTATTCGACACCACCCGACACACGTTCGATTTCAGCTACCGGATTATTCATATCCAATTGACGATACTGTTTCTCTTCAAAAGCAAGTGCCTGTAGCCATTTCTCCCATTCCACTTTTTTCCGCATCCAACTTTCCCACTCTATTATTACACTAGTGATCAAGTCACATAACTCAGATTGGGATAAATGGTGAAGCTGTCGAATATATCCGCCTAAATAGTCATGTCCATCAAAGAGACTAGCGTATTCTTCCCATACTGGTGTTTGTTCTGGCTTGCAGGCTGCTTCTATTCTTAGTGGCTCAGACTGTCGATCATGGTAAGGAAGGAGCCATTCATAAAAAGAATCCGTTGAAGCCGTGGTAAGCAAATTCGAATATTCTTGAACGGAAACGGCAGCAAATTGATTTTGCAGCAGAATCATACCATACCAAAGATTAGTTTCTTCAATGATTTTTAAAAGCTTGACTAGTGAAGAGGGCATCACGTTTTCGTCGGCCTTCCATTCTTCATCCATCTCAAACGTGTGCCGCAGCTGCTCATGTGTATAGCCTGCAATCCCTAAAATCAATTCCCAGACTGGCGACTGTTCCACTTTCAGAGTTATGGTTTCTACAGGGGGTGCTGAATTAATTATTTTCAAAGGGGTTCCTCCTAGAGTTCCTATTTTAAGTTATTCTATATTAATAGAAATAACAATTCAATAAATATCGAATTTTTTCTGTTAAGAAGTAAAGAAGGCATCTGAGGGGAAATATCGGTACGAGGTTGCCACGAAATCATCCAACGGCTCAACAATGAGGATGCTTATTATAAACTAATAATTTTTCGCTAAATTCTGTAGCCAACTATATGCATGTACCGGATTGCTTCGTTAGTACGCCCGGCATGGATGTAGTCTATGGGGTGCGTCCCGAACACTTCGACCATGGTTCAGCAATTCATTCGATTAGATAAATACAAAATCAAAGACAGGATGGAAAAATATTCCGTGATTTACGCATATACGAAGTTTGCATATACGAGGGTGGAGAAATAAAGAGGGGATGCGTTACGGCCCATAGAGTATAATAGCCCCGATTGAGCGCGTCACCGCGTGCGGAAACACGCAATGATGTCGTCTTGTGTTATATACGTTCTTCGGGCGTGATACATAAAGAGGAATTTACACCTTTCTTGGCGAATAGTGTCACAAAGGGGGATGATGTCATGAAAGATGAGCAATTCGCTATAGAAGTCATACTTAAGTTTTTGCGTGATGAAAACCGAAGAACGTTATTGGTAAAAGGGTATGATAATGATGCAAAGTTAAGAGTTGTCCTTTCTTGTTTGAACAAAGTATTTGATAAAGGCATAATACGAACAAGTTCTATGGGGGATATCTCTGATTTCATCAATGTAGCTTTCAATAAAAAACTATTACCGTATAAGGTAAAGTCAACCACGAATTATAAAATAGGAAGAATGACAATTAATTTTAGTGGTTACGCAAATCATACAAAATCCAATCCTAGAGGTAATGAAGGAACTTTCACTTTGTATTATCCAATTCAAACAGTACTGGATGATCGTGGTAGATATGCAAAGCTATTGAATGAATTGGATGAAACTGACTCAGGAAAAATAATACTTGTTACTACAAACGAATGGAGTATAAAAGAATGGGATATCGAGAGTCACATGGATGAAGTGTTCTTTTATAGTGTGGAAAACGATAACCCGGAGATCATGAAAAACTTAAGGAGAAATGGAGCGATATAATAATTGCTAAGCACTGTCTATTGGGATGGGTGCTTTTTCTATGCCTAAAGTCAAAGGTGGCGGCGGTGATGTGAAGTGCCAAATTGTGATGAGATTTAGAGCGATTGGGAAACAACCGAGATAACCTTTAAATTGCTTGCTGAAAAGCACTGCGTCAAAGAAGGAACATTGATGAGTCGTCGTATTCCTGAGAAGTGTTCGACGAATGCAGCCGATGCAACTACAGTGTGCAGTTTTGAAGAAATATAAGTGGAGAGGGCTTATGCCTTCTTCACTTCATTTACTACTTCTTATTTTTCGGTTTTTCGAGCAAACTATTAACTTTCATCTTTCATTATCTCAGGGTTATTTTCCAAAGTTTCAATCACAAAATCAGTTTCTGATTTACTTATACAAACGATATCGCCCTTAGAAAGTTTTACAGACATCCTAACGCTATCAGACGTTTTATGTACAAATTAGGACTTGTCTTTAGAATATGGTTTAGTCAACCTGGCTTGATCTCTTCCATATATCCTTTAATATCACTTTCTGACATTTCCCCTGTAATAATTCTAACAATCTTACCTTCCGGATTGATAAGCAAAGTAGTAGGTAACGGTTTAACATTATATGCTTGCATAACGCTTTTCGTCTTATCGATTAAAGTAGGGAAGGTCATCCCATATTGTTCAGCAAATGTACGAACTTTAAAATCCGATTCAGCGATATTGACTGCTAATATTTGTACTCCTTGGTCTTTATACACTTCATATTGTCGACCCATAGCAGGCATTTCCTTTTTACATGGAGCACACCAAGTTCCCCAAAAGTTTAAAAAGACCCCTTGGCCTCTATACTCAGATAGCTTATGTTCAATTCCATCTAAATCAACAAGCGCAAAGTCCGGGGCATAATCCCCTACCTTTAACACATCAAATTTCTCTTTTGCGAAATTTGAGTAGATAGTAAAGACAATGGCTGCGGCCAGAAGTGTCAATGTAATTACCCTGAAAATAAAACGATTCCTTTTTTTGTTACTCAATGATGAATGCTCCTTTCAATGTCTACAAAATAGGGATTGTTTGCTGGAATTTCTATACGATGACTACTATACTAAAGAACTTTGAAGAAAGTGTGCAGACACAAAGAAGTCATGAATTCGCACAAACTCATTAATTCTACCTTCTTCTGCATATCTTTTTCACAATTGTTTTCTATACTAATTTCATGAGGAGAGGAGAATTAACAAGGATGAATAAGATATCCAAAAAACTTGCCGCTTATTTCATTATTTCTTTCCTTGTCCTTGAATCGGTGCTAATGATGTATTTGCACCAAAATATCGTTCATACAAGAGTGGATGAAGAATATTCACGCCTGTTGGCAAGTGGTTCGAACCACCGAAATGTCTTAATCGACTATTATTCGGATGAGACGATCACGCATATCGTATTGATGGAAATAGAAGGGGATAGAGGAGTTGTCATAACCGGAAAGAGCGGTGAAATAATCCGAAGTTCGGATACAAAATTGGAAAATCTCCTGCCTTCATTATCATTTTTACAAGACTCCGCGAACCAGAATGATCGAATCATTAAACAGGATTGGAAAGACTCACCTTATATCATTAGCGCTCATCCATATAAGATTAATGAGAATAACTCGGGATATGTTTTCATGTTTCAAAGTAGCGAACCAATCGAACGGTTAGTGCAGAAATTGAATTTCCATTTCGGTTTGGCAGGGGGAGCAATTATCGTCATCCTGTTTGTCATATACACGATTTTATCCAAATTTCTTACTCGGCCTTTGATTCGTATGAAAGAAGCAACCGAGAAATTAAGCGAAGGGAAATTCGATGTAAGCCTTCCTGTAGGAGGCAATGACGAGCTTGGTGAATTATCGATTGCGATTCGGAAACTGGCCAACGATTTGGAGAAAATGAAAAAGGAACGAAATGAATTTCTTGCATCCATTTCACACGAACTAAGTACTCCGTTAACCTATTTGATTGGCTATTTGAAAGTTGCTATGCGACATGATTTGACCGAAGAGGAAAGAAATAGCTATCTATTGATTATTGCTGAAGAATCCAATCGCATGAAGGATCTTGTGAAAAACTTAATGGATTTGGCGAAAATGGATGAAAGGGCATTCGTTGTATCTAAGGAGAATTTTTCATCCAAAAAGTTTGCAAAAGATATCTACCGACTAGTCGAACCTTCATTTGCCCTAAAGAAAGTAAATCTGAATTTGATATGCAAGGCTGATTTTTCGATTCATGCAGATCCTGTGCGACTTGAACAGGTTGTACTGAATCTATTAGATAATGCATTAAAATATTCAAATGAAAACACAACTGTGAGATTTGAAATTTCCAAAGAACAAAATCAAACTGTCATTTCAATTGCAGATGAAGGAATTGGAATACCGGAAGAACAAATCGATTTGATTTTTGAAAAGCTTTTTAGAGTTGAAAAATCCCGCTCTAGAACGTTTGGTGGATCTGGCCTTGGACTTGCCATTGTAAAAGAATTGGTAGAAGCTCATGGGGGATCGATAGAGGTGAAAAGTGAGTTTGGAAAAGGGAGTAGATTTACATTAAAGATTTAAGCCGGTAAGGAGTTGATAAGATGCAGACGATCTTACTTATAGACGACGAGCAGAGAATGCTCGATTTACTTGAATTGTTTTTGGAGCCCCATGGGTTCAACTGTATAAAAGCGGATACCGGGAAAAAGGGATTGGAAATGGTAAGGGATGAAAAGGTCGATATTGTTCTATTGGATGTGATGATGCCTGATTTGGATGGTTGGGAAGTGTGCAAGAACATACGGGAACTATCGACCATTCCGGTGATTATGCTTACAGCGAGGACAGACAAAGCGGATATTGTAAAAGGACTTGAATACGGGGCGGATGATTATATTACAAAGCCTTTTGACGAGCGGGAACTTGTGGCAAGAGTGAATGCATTACTACGCCGCACTTCAAGCGAAAACGTAGAAAACAGCAATACGGTGTATGGGGATTTCATGTTAAATCGGGATTCTTATTCATTGCATTATAATAACTTGGAAGTGCAGCTGACCTTGAAGGAATTTTATATAATTGAGGCGTTAATCACTCATCCGAAAAGGACTTTTACCCGGGAACAGCTTTTACGTACCGCTTGGGACTATAACACATTCACAGATATCCGGACAGTGGACTCGCATATCCGTAATTTAAGGGAGAAATTAAAAGCTGCGGGATTCCCTATCAATGACTTCTTATTAACAGTGTGGGGAATCGGATACAAATGGAATTAAAGGAGATCGAAATGATGAAAAAAATAGCGAAATATATTGGCATTGCGGGGATGATCACGCTTTTGTCTGCATGTAATGCGACTAAGGATGATACCTTCGGGTATGAGGAATTGGAAAACAGTAAAATTGATCATCTACATGGTCTAGGTTATATAAATGGAGGTCCGGAAGTGGTCATTTCAACACATGAAGGGCTCTACGCTTATGGTGAAGATGGTTGGAAAGAAGCGAATAGTGAAAAGCACGATTATATGGGTTTCCAAGCAGTACGTGAAGGTTTCTTTTCAAGCGGACATCCGGAACCAAATTCAAAACTTAAAAATCCACTTGGACTTGTGAAAAGTACAGATCGTGGTGCGAGCTTTGAAAAATTGGCATTTTACGGTGAAATCGATTTTCACTATATGGCAGTGGGATATGAGTCAAATGCCATCTATGCATTGAATGAAATGCCAACAAAAGATATGCCGGCGGGTCTTCATTATTCACTCGATGAGGGAGCATCATGGAAGCAAGCTTCAATGAATGGTTTCGATTCAGAGTACATCTCGAATTTAGCAGCACATCCTTCCCGCGAAGAAATAATTACAATAGGGAGTAAAGATGGATTGTTTTTCTCTCAGGACTTTGGTGAAAACTTTTTCCCTCTAAAGAAGGCGGGGATGGTTACATTTGTGATGTTAACTGAAACAGGAGGATTGTATGCCAACTACGAGAATGACATTGTGAAGCTCAGCTCGTTTGTATCAGATGGGAAAGAAGAAGAGGAAATTCCGCTTCCAGACGAAATTGCTCCTATCGTATATATAGCGGTTGATCCAGATGATCAACAGGAGATTGTAATTGCAACTTTTACTAATGATATTTTTAGGACAACAGACGGAGGAGTAAATTGGGATACCCTTGCTAAAAATGGAGAGTTACTAAATTAAAGTAGGGTTGGTGATTTTCAATGTATGGATTTTTATCGAAAATCAGTCAAATAATCACGGAGCCTGTCACTGGCCTTATTAATGCGTATGCAGATTTCCCACTCATGTTTGCATTACTGTTAGGAGTGGTTGGCGCTGTTGCCCCATGTCAATTGACAGGGAATATGAGCGCCATCACTCTTTACGGTAATCGGACCATTCAATTCAAGACGGATTGGCTAGAAATATTTTCTTTTATTGCAGGAAAGGTTGTCGTATTCAGTGCATTTGGTCTTTTGGCATGGATGTTCGGTCAAGCATTCGAATCGAAGATGACAGAGTACTTTCCGCTTTTCCGAAAGGCGATCGGTCCTCTCATTGTAGTCACAGGGCTTGTACTATTGGGAGTATTGAAACTGAGAATCTTTCAACGCATGACTATACATATACCGGTACGAATGCGAGAAGGGAAGGTTGGTTCTTTCCTTCTAGGTGCAAGTTTTTCACTTGCATTCTGCCCGACAATGTTTGTTCTGTTTTTCGTTTGGCTTATGCCAACCGTTTCGTCAACTTCGTATGGTTTTGTACTCCCCGCGGTTTTTGGAATCGCAACATCGTTCCCTCTCATTCTTCTATTCCTGATAATATGGCTTTTTGAAACAGATCGTCGCATCATGAGGAAGAGTGTGAAAATCGGTCGTGCTATTCAACGACTAGCGGGAGTGCTGCTTGTGTTGATCGGATTATTTGATACGTTGACTTATTGGGGGATCTAACTTTTTGACCATAGTAAATTGCTGTTTGTTATTAAGGAGTGTCATATATGTTCACTGATCTAAATTTATTTCTAGCATTTGGTGCAGGTCTTCTTAACTTCATATCACCCTGCACATTACCTCTCTACCCGGCGTTCCTTTCTTATATTACGGGCATGTCACTGGATGAATTGAAATCCGACAAAAGAAAGATACGGAAAAGCGGAATAGTGCACACACTGTTGTTTCTATTAGGGTTTTCAATTATTTTCATATTTCTCGGATTCAGCTCTTCATTCGTAGGGACTTTCTTTATTCAATACCAAGATCTCCTTCGACAGATAGGTTCCATTTTTATCATTATTTTTGGTTTGATGATCATCGGTCTTTTTAACCCGGAATTTCTAATGAAGGAGAAAAAGCTGCAATTTAAGAACCGACCTGCCGGTTATTTTGGTACTTTTCTTATCGGACTCGCATTTGCAGCGGGATGGACGCCGTGTACTGGTCCAATCACAGGGGCTGTCTTTATGCTAGCTTCTCAAAATCCGGGGTCTGGCATCTGGTATATGCTTGCCTATGTTCTTGGATTCGCGATTCCGTTTTTCCTACTCTCCATTTTCATCACCCGAGTTAAATGGATCCAAAAATATAGCCGAACAATTACCAAAGTTGGTGGCTATATCATGATTGCTATTGGGATACTGCTGTTTTTTGATGGGTTAACGTTTATTATTGCTTGGCTAAGTCCATTTTTTGGAGATTTCATGGGGTTCTAACAGCAAATAAAAATCTTTAAGGAGCAATTGATAAATGAGTAAAATTAAATGCCAATGTGGTCATGAAAACCCTTTTGGCACGGTTCTTTGTGAGCAATGTGGACGACCTCTTACGGAAGAAGCGAAGAATAGTAAACTTATCGACATGCGGTATGAAGGATCGGCAAGAAGATCACAGACATATAAGCGATCGATTGTTGATAAAATATGGAACTTCTTTTCTAGTGTTAAGGTAGGAATAAATATCATTATTGCCGTACTTGTTACGTCGGCGATAGGCACAATCTTCCCTCAGAAGCTTTTTGTTCCGGCAACGACCGAGGCTGACATCTTTGCATATTACGAAAAGCATTATGGATTTGCTGGAACCTTGTATTATAAGCTTGGATTTTATGATATGTACAATAGCTGGTGGTTCATAATTCTAATTGGAATGCTTGGTACTTCCATCATCATCGCTAGTGTGGATAGGGTTATTCCGCTCTACAAATCATTAAAAAAGCAACGTACGAAACGACATACATCCTTTTTAAAGAAGCAAAGGATTTATGCTGAAGGGGTAGTTGCTGATTCAAATAGCTCATTTGATAAAGCGGAGGAGAAGCTTAAAGAACTTCGTTACAACGTGAAGATAGAAGAAGGAGCGCTACTTGCGGAGAAAGGACGTTTTTCCAGATGGGGTCCTTACGTCAATCATACGGGATTGATCATCTTCCTGTTTGCGGTTCTTTTACGAACTCTTCCCGGTTTTTATGTCGATGAAACGGTTTGGCTTAGAGAAGGGGAGACACGTGCCCTCCCGGGTGCTCCCGGCTATTACTTAAAGAACAATGATTTCATTATAGAGACTTATTCGAAGGAAGAAGATGCAACTTTTGGTCAGGCTATAGATCGAGTTGGGACCATCGTGAAAAATTTCCAATCAGATGTCACCTTATATAAAGATCCGGAGGGCGGTCTTCCAGGTCAATCAGAACAGATGGAATTTGTGAAAGACTACTCAATTACTGTGAATAACCCTCTAAACTTTGACGGATTCAACGTATACCAAATGGATTACCGTCTCAACGAATTAAAATCGATGACATTCCAATTGATGGAAAAGGAAACAGACAAGTCATTTGGCGAATTTACAGTTGACCTTCTCAATCCTGAGCGTTTGTATGAATTAAACGAAGGTGCGATTGTCGAACTGTTAGAATTCTATCCAGATTTTGGTGGGATTGAAGACGGAGAACCCGTTACTAAATCACCGATTCCGAACAATCCAGCATTCATATTTAATATGGTGACGCCAGCCAAGCCGGAAGGTGAAAAAAGCTTTGTTGCTATCAGGCAGACGCTTGAAACAAATGTGAATGATTATGAAGTGAAGTTTGTCAGCGCAGAAACACGGGACATTACAGGCCTTGTTGTTCGGAAGGACAAAACGCTCTATCTATTGCTCCTAGGGGGTATTATTTTCATGATTGGAGTTGCACAAGGATCCTACTGGAACCATCGGAGAATATGGATACAAAAAGGTGAAGGAAATGAACTTGTCCTTGCAGGTCATACGAATAAAAACTGGTTCGGCTTAAAAAAAGAGCTTGATAAAGTGAAACTCTACGCTGACTTGCCGCAATATGAAGATAGGCAAAAGAATGAGTTTGATGATGGTATGAAAGGGGACAAGTTATAATGCAATTAGCGACATTGAGTGGAAATTTATTGTACTTCTCATTTGTTGCATATCTTGTCGCAACGCTGTTCTTCGGCGGTGCGGTAAGAGGTGCAAAAACACAAGAGTCATACCAAAATAATCGATGGGGAAAGATTGCCATCGGTATTACGATACTTGGTTTCATTACTCATTTGGGCTATTTTATTACGCGATGGATTGCTTCTGCCCATGCGCCAGTTAGCAATATGTTTGAATTTATAACTGCATTTGCAATGATGGTTGTTGGAGCGTTCATCTTACTGTTTTTCCTTTATAAGACACCATCCCTCGGGTTGTTTGCATTACCATTAGCTGTTGTGATGATCGGGTATGCAAGTATGTTCCCTAGGGAGCTAACCCCCTTAATACCAGCGTTGCAAACCCACTGGCTGACGATTCATGTAATTACAGCGGCGATGGGTGAGGCAATTCTTGCAATCAGTGCAGTGGCAGGTCTAATATTTTTATTGAAACATATCGATCTCTCGAAAAAATCCAAACAACGTTTTTGGTTGGAAGCAGTGATGTTCACTATCGTCCTCGTTATCGGATTCATCTTATCTGCTTCGACATTTGCGATAATGGGATATGAAGCGAAGTTCACCTATATTAATAAAAATGAGCAACCAGCCCAAATTGTATATAATTATCCGCCATTATTTGGGATGAATGAATATGAGTCACTTACTCCCGACAAGATGACGCCGCTGGCTGAAATGCCTCCAATCGTTAACGCGAAGACGCTTACGACATTCGTTTGGTCAATTGCAACAGGTACAGTCCTTTATTTATTACTAAGACTTATTTTACGCCGTCCGATTGCAGCATTGTTCCAGCCTTTCGCGAAAAAAGCGAATTCCGAAGTTATGGACGAAATAGGTTACAGGTCCGTCCTGATAGGATTCCCGGTATTTACCCTTGGGGCTCTCGTTTTCGCAATGATTTGGGCACATGAAGCTTGGTCCAGATTTTGGGGGTGGGACCCGAAAGAAGTATGGGCGCTCATTACGTGGTTATTCTATGCAGCCTACTTACATCTTCGGCTCTCCCGCGGATGGGAAGGTGAGAAATCAGCCTGGCTTGCAGTCATTGGTTTTATCATTATCATGTTTAACTTAATTGCAGTTAACTTGATTATTGCAGGACTGCATTCATACGCATGATTCTGAAAAATAAACTGCTGATAATATAACCTGAGGCATTTTTTATACGGCCATAGAGGAATCTCGGTGCTATTGTCTCTTTTGTTACAGTGGCGATTAAACTAAAATTCCGGTGTGTATGATACTACTACACGCCGGAATTTTTTTATTGGAAATCTATTTCATTTGTCAGATTGGGAAAATCGATAAACGGATTTCGGTTTCCCTGAATCTCAAAAATAGCTTTATTTCTATGCTTTTCGTAGATGTTTACCGGGAATTGTTCATGCCACCGGACCAATAAAGGGAGACTAATGGTTTTTTTATAGTGCTGTAAGATTTCTGTTGGGTATCGCAATAAGAAATAAAGGGTTGCACGGGCAACTTGTCCTTTACCGTACTCTGGTTCAAATTGGTTGATATCAAATAAGCCGCAGTAACTACGTTTTCTAACCGACGCTGCTGATGAATCGAATTCATAATAGGGAAAGTTAGACCGTGTACTATTACACTCCGGCTCACATGCAAAGAGATGGTGTAAATCTCCTTTCATAGGTTCCCTCGCCTTAAACCAAGATTGGGGAACAACGTGTTCAGCATTGAATTTATGTTCATTCGAAACTCTTCTGACATGCCTGCCGATTTCTTTGCTAGAGTACCTTTGCTGAAAGACAAGTTTTCGGTACTTTTGAAACCGTTTTTGAACCGTATTGAAATCTTCTTCAATGACTACTTTAGGATTTTTTTGCACACCGGAATAGATGTTTTTTAGTTGACCGTCTGGTTGAAGGTCAACCCAAGTGTAAAGATATTGATCTTTACTAATGTGATAAGGGTGCTGATATTTGTGAGTTTCGGTTACAAGCTTACATAGGTCCTGGAATAAACGGTTAGGTGTAGTTTCACTAAAAGAAATTTGGCAGTAATAATGCTCGATCCATGATTGATCCTGTTCTTCCTTATAATATAGCTCATGGCTTGATGTAATTAGTTGTTGATTTTTTGTTAATTGGGCCACAAGGATATCGGAATCGCATTCCTCCATACACTCTAATTCTTTCAGCTCTTTTTGAATCAAGTCGTTATTCTCCATGACTCCACCGCCCTTAACTACTCTTTGCATAATCTCAGTAGTCCTTAAAGTTTCAGAAGTCTTGCATTGATTGCTACAATGATCGTACTTAAAGACATTAATATGGCTCCCACGGCTGGGCTTAGAACAATGCCAATAGGATATAAAACACCGGCGGCTAATGGGATTGCAGCGATATTATATCCTGCAGCCCACCACAAGTTTTGTGTCATCTTTCGATAGGTAGCCCTTGAAAGCCTGATAATATTTACTACATCAAGCGGATTGCTTTTAACAAGAACGACATCGGCGGTTTCGATGGCTACATCAGTACCTGCCCCTACAGCAATACCTAAATCTGCTTTTGCGAGAGCAGGTGCATCGTTGACCCCATCTCCAGTCATTGCTGTTCGGAGTCGTTCAACTTGTTGGATATGCTCAATCTTTTCGGACTTCTCGTGTGGAAGGACTTCAGCAAAAATTTCTTCCATTTTGAGTTGTTCACCTATATAATGCGCCACCTTCACATTATCGCCGGTCAGCATGATAGATTTGATATCCATTTCTTTTAACTGATTAATGGCGTCTATTGCTGTTTCACGTACGATATCCGCAAGAGCGATCATTCCTGCAAAAACTCCATCGATTAGCGTGAACACAACGGTTTTCCCTTCTGCAGACCATTCATCAAATTGCACTACATCAAATTGAAGGTTTTGCTCTTTCACATATCCTGGACTGACGACTAAAACATGCCTTCCATTAACAGTTCCTTCTAAACCTTTACCAGTCAATGACTGAAAATTCTCCACTCGTTGAAGAGAGATGCCCATTTCTTCTGCTTTTCTAGTTACACCTTTTGCAAGAGGATGTTGCGATTGCGCTTCGACCGCTGCTGCATAAGAAATGACATCTTCTTCTTTGAAGTCTCCAGACGTGTAAATGTTTGTTACACCGAACTCACCTTTCGTTAGTGTACCGGTTTTATCGAAGACGACTGCTTCAATATTTCGGGCGCCTTCAAAAGCAGCCCGATTTCGGATGAGAAGTCCATTTTTAGCTGCGATCGATGTTGAAACTGCCACAACCAATGGAGCTGCCAATCCTAAAGCATGTGGACAAGCAATGATTAGCACTGTCACCATTCTCTCCATGGCGAATGAAACGGGATAACCAAGGGAAATCCAAATAATGAACGTGATTAGGCCTGCTGCCAGTGCACCGTAAAACAACCACTTTGCAGCACGGTTGGCAAGGTCTTGTGCACGTGATTTGGATGCTTGTGCTTCTCTTACTAAGGTAATTACTTGTGAAAGGTACGTTTCACTACCGGTTTTCATGACAGAGATGACTAAGGATCCTTCACCATTTATAGATCCTCCTATTGCCTCTAGACCGGCTTCTTTTTCCACAGGCACTGATTCACCAGTAAGCATCGATTCATCAATTGTTGATTTTCCTTCAAGTATCATTCCATCAACCGGCACTTTTTCACCAGGCTTGACGAGTACATGATCCCCTTTTTTTAACTCCGTTACGTCAACTTCTTTAATATTTCCGTCAGCATCGATTAGATGTGCCTCCGAAGGCATCAGCTTTGCCAGCTCTTCCAAAGCCTTTGAAGCACCCATGACTGAACGCATTTCAATCCAATGACCAAGAAGCATAATGTCCACTAAAGTAGCCAATTCCCAGAAGAAATCATTGTCTGCAAAGCCGAAAACTGCTGCTGTGCTATACACATAGGCCACAGTAATCGCCAAAGTAATTAACGTCATCATTCCGGGATTTCTACTTTTTATTTCATCCTTAGCTCCAACAAGAAATGGCCAACCCCCATAAAAGAATACAAAGGTTGATAATGCGAAAAGAATATACATATCCCCGGTAAAACGCCAGTCAACGTTCAAAAACATTTGAATCATTGGTGACAAAATTAAGATTGGGATAGTTACAATTAGCGAAATATAAAAACGCCTTTTGAAATCTTTGACCATATGTGCATGGTGATCATGATGTCCGTGATTATGTTTTTCATGGGAATGTTGATCATGATGCCCGTGATGTTCTTCGTTGGAGTGATGGGCATGCTGATCATGATTGTGCTCTGATGCAGTATGTTTTTCCGATTTGTGGTGATGATGTGAATGGTTCGACACACCATTACCTCCTCTCTCAGCGGTTTTTAGGTATGTGTTAATTATACCCATTACATATGCAAAGATTATGCACTATTTGCCATTTAACATATTATTATTGAATTCTTCAAATGAATTCATCATTTAGAGGACAGATTCGACATACCCTTGTAAGGTATATAGCTTTTGAAATGTGATTATGGTTTGATGAATATTGCCAAAGGTGGGGGATTAATGGGGGATTATCAGTTATTTGTACTAGGTTCACTAGGTTTATTGACTTTCATCGTTGTTATCTTGGCTGCAAGATTGAAAAAAGTATTAGGTACTATGCAAGGTATGATCATTTCAATGTTCTACGGCATGAACGTGGGCTTGACTGCGGGTGTTTTACTAGGTGTAACTTATCAAGGGGACCTCTTCCTTTCAACTATCATCTCAATTGCGATTGGGGTTTTAGCTGGCTCGTTATGTGGACTGTGTTTTGGAATTCTTTCTGTATTAGAGGGATTTATGGCCGGATTAATGGGCGGTATGATGGGGGCAATGGTTGGAGAGATGATTCGTGCAGACCAGTCGATAAGCTTGATCCAGATTTTCTTGTTTTTATCAGTCTGCACTATTTTTATTATAGCTATTGTGAAAACTCCTCGAAATGCAAAGGTACACACTAAAAAGTGGTTATTAAAACCTTTGGTGATCTCAACATTTATTGCTGTTTACTTAATTGGTGGCAATTCCATAGCGGAGAAAAATAGAATGCTAGGGGAATCGTCATCATATAATAGTCATCATTCAGCAACATCTAATTCAACTGAAAAAATTAATAAAGAAAGACAAATTATTGCTATAGATGCTATTAATATGAAGTACTCAAATAATAAAATTAATGTTGAGAAAGACAGGGAGGTCACCTTGACACTCAAAAACCTAGATAATATAGAGCATGATATTGAAATTAAAGTTCCGTCCCTTCCAAATAATAATGAATCACATCATAATCATGAAACAGGAAGCAATGTAATACATCTCCATGCCTCACCAAAAAGTACTGAAACTCTTACATTTACACCTACTGAATCAGGAGTTTATGAATTTTATTGTACTATTCCAGGGCATAAAGAATTTGGTATGATTGGTCAATTCATTGTAAGCTAGCACTTATCAGAAGGGATGAATGTGATTAAATGGACCGTAGGTATTCTTATAGCAGTACTAATTATCAGTGGATTTATTGTTAAAATGGTCAAGTCAAATACAGAAATAACTGAGCCGATCGATACAGTTCAAGCCGCGTATGTAACATCGGTAATAGATGATGAATCAGGACTTGAAAAAGGAAAAGCATCACCGAATTTTGAACTTCCTACGCTTTCGGGTGAAAAAGTGAAGCTAACTGATTATAAAGGGAAAATAGTTATTCTTAATTTCTGGGCGTCATGGTGTGGTCCATGCAAGGTAGAAATGCCCCATATGCAAAATTATTATAAGAATAAGAAGGATGCTGCAAATGTGGAAATCATTGCAGTTAATATGACCTCCGAAGAGAGAGGAGGGAAGAAAAGTATTGAGAAGTTTGTCAAGGAGTACGGACTAACTTTTCCTATCCTACTGGATAATGATGGGAATGTATTGGATTTGTATAATATCATAACCATTCCGACCACGTACGTAATTGGCACGGATGGAGTTATTAGTCAAAAGATACTTGGACCTATGGATGAAAAGATGATAAATGAACTTGTTGAGAATCTGAATTAAAAGCCTTCAAAAAATATGATAATCTAAATAACGAAAACGCTTAGATGAATTTATCTAAGCGTTTTTTGATGCGTTCCTTTATTTCTAATTTTTTTATCTCCTTAAAAAATCCTAAAATTAGTAATATGAATGACATGATATTGTAAAGCGGATTTCATACTCTTTGTGCTAAAGTTTACCTAGAAATAGAAAAGAAAAAATAGATAGATAATAATACAATTGGGGTGGAAAATGAAAATACGTGTTTATCAATTAGTCATGGCTGTGTTTCTTATGAGCACAATACAATTTACGACACTAAATAAAGTCAGCGCAAATACTAATGACATAGCATCCTATGCCGAAAAGTTTCATGGCACGCCGTATAAATTTGGAGGTACAACTCCCAAGGGCTTTGACTGTTCGGGATATATACGGTACGTCTTTAACGAATTTAACATCAAATTACCAAGAACATCGGCAGACCAGTTTAAAGTAGGAACTTCCATCAGTAAGGAAGATCTGATGCCTGGGGATCTTGTGTTTTTTAAAAATACGTACAAAAAAGGGATTTCACACACTGGAATCTATTTAGGGGATAACGAATTTATCTCAGCCAAGAGCCGTGGTGTTCTTAAGGCAAATTTAAAAACAGATCCTTATTGGGCTCCGAAGTATGCCGGTGCCAAACGTGTGGCAAATATTACTAAAGTAGCTTTTGACCCAGTTCAAGTAAAATCAGATGAAAAGATGAGTGAAGTATTTAGTGATCTATCTATAGAACATCCTGCTTATGAGGCAATTATAGCACTAAACGAAAATGGCGTAATAAAAGGTTACGAGGATTCTACATTTAAACCTGAAAAGTCAATCACACGTGGTCAAGCGGCTGCAATGATAAACCGCGAGCTTAAATTAAAGGGTTCGACCGAAGTGACATTTTCGGATGTTGCGCCTGAGCACCAGTATGCAGCCGACATCGCGGCTTTAAATAAAGCAGGAATCCTTCAAGGTTATGCAACGGGTGAATTTGGTATTAACGACAAACTTACACGTGCACATCTTGCCGCAATCGTAGATAGAGCGTTTGATCTTCAAGAAAAAATAGATGGTAATGTTCAAGTCGCGTCCAATTATAATGATGTACCATCAAGTCACTGGGCATCCGAGGCAATTCATGCACTGAAGACATTTGATCAAACAACAGTGTTTCAATCTAAAACCTTTAACATCGCAAAAGAAGCGACTCGCGCAGAATTCTCAGCCGCAGTATACAGCGCAATTTCCGGAAGATAAAGGTACCAAATCATAGTAATGGCGCCCATCTTGTAGTATAGATTAACGGGTTCGGTTGATGGGGTGAAAACACAAAAACGCACAGTCAATGTTCTGTGCGTTTTTACTTGTCGTATTTTATTGGTGTAATTTAAATATGCCTTCCTAAACAATCGCGCCCAATAACTGAAGAAACCCTTATTCAATCATAAAATAATGGTATAGCGGGTGGTATCCCAGCTTCGGGTAGAAGGAATACAAAAATCGTAAAAAGCATTAATAGAAAAGAGAGTAACAATGTAAAATAAGGAGTTATACGGGTTCTTTTTCCGATAATTGATAAAAGTGATAGTATAAAGCCCCCCACAGAAAGGAAAACACATAATAAAAATCCGAACCACGGATTATACACCGCTATCTTGTTTAAGCCAGTTGATAAAAATAAGATAATATAAACTGATACAAACACAATACCCATTACTGAAAGCGATCGTGCATTTCTTTTTATCAATCATAACACCTCACTCTTACCCATTCTAATCATCAATAAATGGCTCCGTTTGTTAAATAAGCCGTCCTCTTATCATCTATTTTAGCACATAGTCCCTTGTCCTCTTCGATTTTATCAATTATTTCTAAATTGTTTACAAAGAAAGTATTCCACCTCCGATTAACAAGCATATTTGCACCGCAATTAGTAGGTACACATAAATTTATGTGCTGTTGTTAATTCGTTTACCAATTGTAATGCTATTCTCTATTGATATTCACCACGAACATTGATATACCAAAAATAGGTACACCAATTCAAGTGTGAGTTGCTTCCCCATATGCTATGTTTTTTAACGTTTTCTCCCCGTGTACCGAACCCGTTAAGTATAGATGGGTGCCTTTTTTTATTGTAGAGATTATAGATGATTTTGCAGATAAAGTGAGGCAAGCTATGCTCTACACTACGGTCAACTTTCACACCTTATGGCAATCGAATTTCTACTCAATATGTTCAATAGTATTACCTTTTCCAAATACAGTTCTACAATTCTATTCTGTTGATTAGATACATAGAATTATATTCGGAGGGGAATATAATGAGAAAAGAAACTAAAATATATTCAGTTTTCATATTAGCACTATTTTTATCTCCAATAATTGTCGCAAATTATTCTTCAACACCATTACAAATAACTAAAGCAGAGCCGATAAAAAAAAGTCTAATAGTGTATGCGGAAAATCTGTCAGAATCCGACGTTCCTCATTTACAACAAAAACCCTCAAAAACCCTAGTGTTTTTCACACATTCACATGAAGCCTTCCAACCTATAGTGCAAAACAAAGAAAATCTTACAGCCGTCTATCATCCCGCTTCAAATATTATGGCGTTCGAAGATACAATAAAAAATCATTTTGATCTAAACGGCATTCAATCGGAATTTCTTGCTATTGATACAATGGAAGAAATGGAAAAGCAGAATAGTGCTTTCCGCGAGGCTTATCATGTGGTGCGTCCCTTTGTTGAAAAACAAATCAAGGAAAATGAGTATGATTTAATCATTGACCTTCATAGGGATTCCGCTAAAAGGAAGACAACGACACTTACATATAATAATCAGACCTATGGAAAAATATATTTCGTTGTAGGAGAAAATAATCCGAATTTCCATAAAAACAAAGAATACGCCGAGCAGTTGTCTGCTCAATTAGATAAATTGGTGCCGGGTATTTCGCGTGGGATTTTTGGTAAAAGAGGAGAGCATGTAGACGGTGTCTATAATCAGGATTTGGCTCAAAACATGGTTCTTATTGAGCTTGGAGGTATAGATAATACAGAAGAAGAAATAAATCGATCAATTTCTGTTTTAGCAAAGGCGATTTCTACCGTTCTACAAGAGTAAAGTTCTTAGTATTAATGAAGTTTAGGAGGTTTTTTAAAAAAAGAAAGTACTTATTGCATTTGGTAAAAAGGATACACTTGTATGGGGAAGTGCAAGTTCAATCCATTTTTATAGATATACCAATAGTCACTTCTCAGTTGCAGCACACAAAGCAATTTACGGAAACTTAAGGTATCAAATCATAGCTGTAATTGCGTCCATCTCTGAATAAGGATGGGCGTATTTTAATGAATTTGGTTTGCTTTATATTAGGACTATCAGTAATAATGATATTGCAACTAACATTTGAATAAATGCAAATATAAAATTCAAAGGAGCAAATCATGAAGGATAATAAAATAAAAATCGCTGTAAATGGCGGTATCAATTATGGGGCTAAGCTTACTGCAAAACAGCTAATGGTATTGGCCAAACATTTAGGAGACGAAGAGGAACTGGAGTTAACTACCTTTCAACAATTATACGTTGAAATACTTGAAGAGAAAAAAGAAGAAATCATTGCAGAGTTTAAAGAAGCTGGACTTCATTGTTATCCAGTCGGGAATTATGTTAAAAGTTTACGAACATGTAACTTTTGCAAAGGCTCTGAAGAAGAAGGAATGCCTGTTGCGATTGAACTGAACAATAGAATAGCAGGAACTCCTGTTCCTGTCACGTTAAGACCTGCTTATACGGGTTGCCCAGTTGGTTGTGGAGAGCCGCTCATGAATGATATTGGTGTCATGAAGACAAGGGATACTTATAGTCTGTATATCGGTGGAAAATCAAAAGGAAACGATGCTTCAGTCGGTTATTTATTCAAGGATAAGCTTTCTCCGGAAGAATTGTATTCAGTTGTTGAACAATTAATTGACTTATATGGCAGAGAGGGAAAAAAACGAGAACAATTTCACAAGTTTGTAAAACGGGTTGGAAACGAAGCTTTACTTGAGCAAATCAAGTGAAACCGTCGTTAATTTGCATTGGAACTGAACGAAGTAAAGAGGTATAATAGGGGTAAGGGGTATGATAACTAGTCGGGGAGGGGAGAAGAATGCAGGAAACAAACAAATCTACTGTTCAACCAAATAAGCAGCAGCTTCTAAACCGTTTAAAACGCATTGAAGGGCAAGTGAGGGGGGTTCATCAAATGGTTGAAACCGACCGTTACTGTGTGGATATTTTACACCAAATCAGTGCCATTCAATCAGCGATGAATAAGGTTTCTCTCGCTTTACTGGAAGATCACACTCATCACTGCGTAGCAAATGCGATTAAAGGGCAAGACGGTGAAAATGCCATCAAGGAATTGATGGATATCATGAAAACAATGACGAAATAAAGAGCTCTGAATTTTTTTTAACAGTTGACATACCATGCGGGGGTATAGTAAATTTAAAGTAATAATTGATTAGGAGGTCGTCAAAATGAATGAAACATTGAAAGTTCAAGGGATGTCATGTAATCATTGCGTCAATTCTATCGAAGAAAGCGTTGGGAATCTTACAGGTGTTTCTTCCGTAAAGGTGGATCTTGGCAATGGTGAAGTTTCTGTAGAGTTTGACAGCGGGCAAACAACATTGGATCAAATTAAGGAAACAATTGAAGAGCAAGGGTATGACATCGCCTAATCTCGGGTATCATACTTTCGTAAATTGAATACACAAACAATCTTCCGGTTATACCACACGGGGGTAGAAGGCGGCGGGTAAGATCGTACCATCTGGTATGGTCTTTCTTTTTAATGTCAATATACCCCCACTATGTATTGGAGTGATAAATAATGGCAACTCAAGAAAAAACATTGCAAATTCATGGAATGACTTGTGCAGCATGCGCTAATCGAATTGAAAAGGGACTTTCGAAAATAGAGGGTGTTGAACGAGCAAATGTGAACTTTGCATTGGAACGTTCAACAATCGTCTATGACCCAGAGAAAACGAATGTCAATGAGTTTAAGGAAAGGGTAGAAAAGCTTGGCTACAATGTCGTTCAAGAAAAAGCCTCTTTTGATATTTCGGGCATGACCTGCGCAGCTTGTGCTACGAGGATTGAAAAAAGAATTAGTAAGATGGATGGAGTAACAAATGCAAACGTCAATTTTGCGTTAGAAACAATTGCTGTCGAATATGATGACAAACATGTGCAAACATCAGACATGATAACAGCTGTAAAAAAATTAGGATATGAATTGATTCCGAAGCAAGACGGGCAAAAGAAGATGGATCATAAAGAACAAGAAATCAAGAAGCAGCAGAGAAAGTTCATTATTTCACTGATCCTGACGGCTCCTTTATTATGGACGATGGTAGCTCATTTTGAATTTCTGTCATTTATTTATTTGCCTAATGTTCTAATGAATCCGTGGGTACAGCTTGCGCTTGCAACGCCGGTTCAATTTTTTGTTGGTGCCCAATTTTATAAAGGTGCTTTCAATGCTTTACGAAATAAAAGTGCTAACATGGACGTCTTGGTTGCACTGGGTACGAGCGCAGCGTATTTCTACAGTCTCTATTTGTCAATCGAATGGATGAATACAGGTAGTGTCGGACATCCGGAACTCTATTTTGAAGCTTCTGCTGTCATTATCACTTTAATCGTACTTGGTAAACTATTTGAAGTGCGTGCAAAAGGGAAAACGAGTCAGGCGATTCAAAAGCTACTTGGTTTGCAGGCTAAAACAGCCCGTGTTCTGAGAAATAGCGTTGAACAAGAAATCCCGATTGAAGAAGTCGTGACAGGAGATATTATCCTAGTCAAGCCGGGTGAAAAGATTCCGGTAGATGGGGAAATCATTGAAGGACGATCTGCAATCGATGAATCGATGATAACGGGCGAAAGTATACCGATTGATAAAGTTGCGGGTGACGTTGTAATTGGGGCAACGATCAATAAGAATGGTTCGTTGCAAATCAAAGCAACAAAAGTGGGAAAAGATACCGCATTAGCGCAAATTGTAAAAGTGGTTGAAGAGGCACAAGGGTCTAAGGCGGATATTCAGCGATTGGCTGACCGAATTTCTGGAGTTTTCGTGCCTATCGTTGTTGTCATTGCGATTGTCACTTTCTTTATTTGGTATTTTGCGGTGACACCGGGTGATTTTCGCTCAGCGCTTATCCCGACCATTTCGATTTTGGTCATTGCTTGCCCATGTGCACTTGGATTGGCAACACCGACTTCTATCATGGCGGGTTCTGGTAGGGCTGCTGAAATGGGCCTTCTCTTTAAAGGCGGAGAACATCTGGAGAACACACAATCAATTGACACTGTCGTATTAGATAAAACAGGAACCGTTACAAAAGGCGAACCTGCACTGACAGATATTCTGGTCGCCGATGGATTTGATGAAGTGGAAGTTCTTCAATTGATTGGAACTGCTGAAAATCAATCGGAGCATCCATTGGCACAAGCAATTGTTAAAGGTGTAAAGGAGAAAGGTTTAACACTTCTTGAAACGACTGACTTTGAAGCTTTACCGGGATTTGGTATTCGAGCCGAAGTAAATGGTAGAGAAGTGTTAGTTGGCACAAGAAAATTGATGAGAGAGCGTAACATTGCAACTTTGAATTCAGAAGCCTCGATGGAGGAGCTGGAAAGTGAAGGGAAAACAGCTATGCTTATAGCTGTAGATGCTAAACTTGCCGGTGTTGTCGCAGTAGCCGATACCGTAAAAGATACTTCAAAAGAAGCAATTGCAAGAATGCAGGAGCTAGGTCTAGAAGTCATTATGCTAACGGGTGACAATCAACGTACTGCAGAGGCCATTGCCCGTCAAGTAGGTCTGTCTAACGTAATTGCGGAAGTACTTCCAGAACAGAAAAGTGAAGAGATCAAAAAACTTCAGGAACAAGGCAAAAAGGTGGCGATGGTAGGGGACGGAATCAATGACGCTCCAGCACTTGCCATGGCAAATGTCGGAATGGCAGTCGGGAACGGAACAGATATCGCCATAGAAGTAGCAGACATTACGCTAATGCGAGGAGACTTAAATAGTGTTGCTGATGCAATTATTATGAGTCGAAAAACAATGCGGAATATAAAAGAGAACTTGTTTTTTGCTTTCATTTACAACACAATCGGAATTCCGATTGCAGCAATTGGCTTATTAGCTCCTTGGGTAGCGGGTGCAGCGATGGCCTTCAGTTCGGTTTCCGTGGTGTTGAATGCATTGCGTCTACAGAAAGTGAAAATAAGGAATTAACAATGAGAGGCCTATACCAACTCTTAACTGGAGTTGGTATAGGCCCTTTTATATCTAAAAAAGAACTCATCTTGGTGTATTAGGTTGCTTGATTGTCGTCTAACACATTCTGTTTTCTTGTCTTAATATCGATTGTGTTAACATTCTGTTCATAAAAGGATGCTACTATAAAGTGTAAAAGAATGAGAGGTCGGATGATGAACAAGCCAATTGAAGTTCTCGTCATCGAGGATGATTCATACATTTGTGATTTGATCAATTTATACGCAGAAAATAGTGGTTATGAAGTTAGCGTTGCAAACGATGGGGCAACCGGGTTAGATATGTTTCATGAAAGTCCACCTGATCTGGTCATCCTGGATATTATGCTGCCTGAAATGGACGGTTGGGAAGTTTGCAAGGAAATAAGGAGATATGATAAAACGCCTATTATCATGCTGACCGGGAAAGGTGAAAGCTACGATAAGTTAAAAGGTTTCGAACTTGGAACAGATGATTACTTGGTGAAACCTTTTGATCCGAATGAATTAATGGCACGGATAAAAGCGGTTCTTCGGCGAGCCAATCCTACATTAGATACTAATCAGATTATCGAGCTTCCTATGTTAGAGATTAATCTTCATCAATACAAGGTAATTTATGATGAAAAGGAAATCGGTTTGGCACCTAAAGAAATGGAGTTGCTTTACTTTCTCGCCACCCATCCCAATCAAGTATTTACTCGTCAGCAACTGTTGGACCAAATATGGAGCTTGGATTTTGAAGGGGATCCGAGAACGGTAGATGTGCATATCAAAAGGATTCGAGACAAATTGGGAAATCCCAAGTCTTATTGGAGAGTGAAAACTATAAGAGGAGTCGGATATAAATTTGAGGTGAACAACTATTGATTCGAATTAAAAGTATTTTTTTCAAGCTGTTTATCACATATATCGTCATATTAATTGTGTCACATTTCATTTATGCTACTACTTCATATTTGCTATTTCAGAACAACCTTACTGAAATGCACCTAAATCTTGAGGGTATAAACCAATTGAAATACATGTTAATAACATCTTCTATTATTTCTATAACGATTACAGGTTTATTTACCTATTACATCACTAAAAGAATTACCTCTCCACTTCGGGAAATGAATCGTGTTGCTCTTCAAATCGCTAGAGGAGATTTTAATCAAAGCGTTAAGATCAGAACACATGATGAACTGGGGGAACTGGGACAAACATTCAACCATATGACACATGAGTTGGCCAGCTTGGACAAGATGAGAAAGGATTTTGTTGCCAATGTTTCCCATGACTTACGCTCACCACTCACTTCGATTCATGGGTATGCCACGGCATTTCTGGATGATAAAATCCCCAATGATAAAAAACGACATTATTTTAGCGTCATTAAAGAACAAACTGAACGAATGATAAAGCTTGTAAATGATATTCTGGATATGTCTCAAATCGAATCGGGACAATTAGAAATTCGTCCAGCACTTTTTAATTTGTCAGAGCTGGTACGCCAAGTCATGGGTCGCATGGAAGTTGAGTTTGTAAATAAAAATTTGAATGTAGAGTTAATATCTAGAGAAGAACAAGATATCTACGTTTTTGCCGATGCTGACCGGATAGATCAAGTGATAGTTAATTTAATTCAAAATGCAGTACAATTTTCCACCTACAATAGTTCAATAAAAGTGTTTCTGAACAAGGGAAAACGAGCGGTGGTGTCGATTCGTGATTATGGACCGGGAATCAGTCAAGAAGAAATTCAAGCTATTTGGGAAAGATTTTATAAAGCTGATGCAGCTCGTACAAATAAGGCGGGCACAGGGCTAGGCTTATCCATTGTTAAGCACATATTAGATCTTCATCAAACCGATATTAAAGTGGAAAGTGAAGTAGGGACAGGAACAACCTTTACTTTTTCACTACCATTGACTTTGAACGAATCTACTAACAGGAAATAGGTAATTCTCTGTTCATCATCCGTTCATAATACATTGTTATACTAAATTGGCATTGGGTTTGAATACTAAGGAGGAAATCTAGATGAAAGAATTATTATCAAAGAGGTGCAACAGAGGAGGATACACATATGGCTGACCGTAAAACGACTTCAAATACACCTCGCTGGGTAAAAGTGTCTGGGATAATCGCAATCGTTCTAGTGTTACTAGTCGTCCTTATTATGATCGTCAGTGGTGGTAAACACGGCCCTGGTCGCCACCTACCGTCTTCAACCGGCGTTGAGCAAAGTGTGGAACAGCCATGGTCATGAAACCCGCTCTCCGCAAGTTAGCACTCACTGTGCATATCGCTTCTTCGGTGGGCTGGCTCGGCGCGGTAGTTGGTTTCCTGATACTTGTTGTTGCGGCTCTCTCCAGTCAAGATACTAAGACAGTTCAAGCTGTATGGATAGCGATGGAGTTGACTGGTTGGTTCGCTATTGTCCCGTTGGCTCTTTTCTCTCTACTTACTGGGCTTGTTATGTCAATGGGAACCAAGTGGGGGTTAGTAAGGCATTACTGGGTCCTTTTCAAACTTCTGCTAACTATACTAGCGACTGCCGTCTTGTTGCTGAATATGCAGACAGTGAGCTTCTTTGCTGAAGTTGCGATAGGGACGGGAAGTGCTGATCTTGGAGGGATGTGGGGTGAATTGCTCCATGCCGGGGGCGGCCTGCTAGTATTGCTCATCATCACAATATTATCGGTCTATAAGCCGCGAGGTATGACGCGGTATGGGCTGCGCAAGCAAGAACAACAGCGTAAGGTCACGACGATAGACTAAATAAGAGAACCCATGCCAACTTCTATAAGAGTTGGCATGGGTTTTCTTATTTCGTATTCCACAGACTATGCAAATTCTATGCATTAATTATGACGAATTTTAGACACACCTGTCGCATGCATATTTTTTTCATATGTTCTTGTTATGCTGAAAATAGAAATAATCATAGAGAGGGGAAAAAAGTGATGGGAATCAAGATAACACTTGCCGCAGCGGCAATTAGTATATTGGTTATCAGCGGTTGTAGTAATAACGTTAAGCCTGAGAAGGAAATGGATCATTCAACAATGAATCATGAAATGGAGGAAATGGATCATTCCACTATGGGTGAAATGATGGAAGGGCATATGAGTCATGACGAGGTAGTTATGTTAAACGACTCAACAGGGGAAAATGAATTGAAAATCCCTACTATGCTTGAACAGGATGACGGTGAAGATGTCGTATACACGGTTCGGGCACAAAAAGGAAAGACCGAAATATTCAATGGGACTGAAACTGAAACGTATGGATACAACGGGTCGTTTTTAGGACCAATGCTCCGTTTTGAGAAAGGTGACAAAGTTAAAATTAGAACGATAAATGAGTTGGATGAAGCGACGACTTTCCACTGGCACGGCCTGGAAGTACCAGCGGATGTTGACGGCGGACCGCATGATGCGTTAAAACCCCGAGAAGAAAGAGTGATTGAATTTGAAGTGACACAAGATGCTTCTACATTATGGTTTCATCCACATCCCGAAGGAAAAACCGCTGAACAGGTATACAACGGACTTGCAGGTTTGATCTATATCGAGGATGAAAATTCGAAAAGCCTGGGATTGCCAACTGCTTATGGGAAAAATGATATCCCTTTGATTTTTCAAGATAAAATATTCAACGATAAGAAACAATTGAATTTTAGCGAAGTCATGAATGATGACGGAACAATTGGTGATACGTTACTAATCAATGGAACTCACAATCCAAAGTTGACTGTAAACAAAGAGAAAGTACGTCTCCGTTTACTAAATGGGTCTAATGCTCGGAACTTCACTTTCAAATTGAATACGGGTGATTCTTTTGTTCAAATCGCAACAGACGGTGGTTTCTTGAACGAACCTGTCGCTTTAACAGAAGTAACACTGACACCTTCTGAGAGAGCTGAAATTATTGTTGATTTTTCACAGCTCGATACAGAAAATGATCTGGCGTTAATAAATGAGGATGGCTCAGTCCTGTTACCGTTTGAGGTTTTAGATCAAAGCGGAGCTATTAGTAGGATTCCAGGTGTAATGAATGATATATCATTAACAGAGGAAGAAATGGACTTGCCAGTCACAAAGAAGATAGAACTCTTTGGGATGATGGATATGGTAACGATAAATGGAAAGAAGTATGATCCGGAGAGAATTGACTTCACACAACAGCAAGGGGTTATGGAAGTGTGGGAGATCTACAATAAGCCGGACGATATGGGCGGTATGATTCATCCATTCCACATCCACGGCACGCAATTCAAAATAATTTCCAGAAATGGAGAAGCACCGCCGGAAAATGAGCGTGGATGGAAAGACAGTATTGCGATTCAACCAGATGAGACGGTTAAAATAGCTATACAATTTAATCATAAGGGTGTTTATATGTTCCATTGTCATATTCTCGAACATGAAGACAATGGTATGATGGGACAAGTAAAAGTCGAATAAAGATCAATCTATTTAATTGCGTTAGAAAGCAGTAACAGCCAGTGTGTAGTGGTTCACACTGGCTGTTTTGGAATTCTTCTAAGGAAAAAATTTCATTCTATCTAAAGGTAGGCCAAATAATGCTTCCAAAAATCAAGCCATATTCAAAGAATAAGAATAAGAATAAGAAGAAAAAGAAAAAGTCCTTGCTCGCTGTTCTTTTATATTTTGCAATTGTATTATTTTTTATTTGGTTACTAATCGTTTCTATGCTTGCTTTATATATTCGGAAAGATGAAAACAAAGAAAATCCCGCGTCTGGAAGTGACTCTTCTTTTTCAAACTTTGAGATGGAAACGTTAGACAATCATTCAGGTATTCCGAATCCAGTTACAGAATTCAACATGTCTATTAATAGCACACCAGATGAAAAAATTATGAAGAGTAAAGAGCAACAACCAGATAGAGATGAATTCAAACCGCTCATGAAGGATCTTTTGAAAGATGGTGAGCTTACATTTAAGAATCTTGATGCTATCTTTGCGAATATGAAATCTCCCAAAATGATTCCTAAAGATTCAATACACTCGACTTTCGGCAGAGATGTTATTTTTATTTATCACACACATAACAGGGAATCCTTCTTACCGTATTTAAAAGACAGAAATAAACCGGAAGGAGCTTATCACTCAAAAGCGAATATGACATTGGTTGGTGAAATGCTTGGCAAAGCATTGGAAAGAAGAGGAGTAGGAACGAAAGTGGATTCAACTGATATTGTCCAAGAACTAAGTTTGCGAGGATTAGACTATAATAGTTCTTATCAGCTTTCAGGAGAAATAGTTAGGACAGCGCGGGGCGAAAATAAAGATTTAGATATTTTCTTAGACTTACATCGTGATTCATTGCGGAAAGATTCTACCACCATAAAAATAAATGGGGAAAACTATGCCCGGCTATTGTTCGTTGTGGGAACTGGACATGAAGATTACACAAAGAATCTTTCTTTTGCTGAGGAAGTGCATAATGTTCTTTCAAAGCAGTATCCCAGTTTGTCAAAAGGAATATTGAAAAAGGACAAAAGCCAAGGTAATGGGGTATATAACCAAGATCTTTCTCCGAATTCTATTATTGTAGAAATTGGCGGTGTCGATAATACGGTAGAGGAATTACAGCGAACTGTTGAAGCACTTGCGGATGTGTTAAGCGAATATTATTGGCACGGGAAAAGCAATTTGGTTGAATAACATATCGTGGAAATAAGGACTTTTTAAGGAGATGCTCACTTTCTGTTTAATTAATTTCATCAGGGGAAGAAATAACACTGAATGAAAAACTCAGGAGGTAAGTTTATGAATACAAATTACGCAGAAACCCTAAAAGTAATACTAGAATGCCTAGAGGAATGTAATAATTGTTTTGATGCATGCTTAAAAGAAGAAGATGTTAAGATGATGGCTGAATGTATACGCTTGGATCGTGAATGTGCCGATGTTTGTGCATTCGCTGCACAGGCAATAACTCGTAACAGTCCATTTACTAATCAGATTTTAGAACTTTGTGCAGATGTCTGCGACCGTTGCGCGGAAGAGTGTGCTAAACATGACGAGGATCATTGCAAACGCTGTGCTGAATCTTGCCGAAGATGTGCCGAAGCATGCCGTCAAGCGGTGGCTTAAGCATACTGAAAAAACTTCATCGTAGGAGCTATCCCGAGAAACTAAAACGGTTTCTTGGAATAGCTTCTTTCATAAATATGTTAAATTAGAGGTGTATTCAAATGAAGAAGCATTTACTTCTTTTAGGTCTCGCGGTAGTCATTGGTTTAAGTGGATGTGGGAATAACACGACCAATGAGAAAAACACAGACGTCAATAATGAACCGAAACAGGAAGATATGGAAATGGAGATGCACCACCATTCCAGCTCAGGTGAAGTTCCGGCAAACTTAAAAGTAGCGGAAAATCCAACCTTTGAAGTAGGAAGTGAAGCAATTATTGAAACTGGTCATATGAAAGGAATGAAAGGTGCCGTAGCAACAATTGTAGGTGCTTATGATACTACTGCTTACGCTGTTTCATATACGCCGGTAACTGGTGGAGAAAGAGTGGAAAATCATAAATGGGTTATCCAAGAAGAGATTGAGGATGCTGATGGTAAAACTCTTGAACCAGGAGCTGAGGTCACCTTAGAGGCAGACCATATGAAAGGGATGAAAGGGGCATTAGCTGAAATTGATTCAGCTGAAAAAACTACTGTATACATGATCGATTTTACTCCGACTACCGGTGGTGAAGAAGTAACTAATCATAAATGGGTTACCGAAAGTGAACTATCTGCGAAATGAAAGCTTGAGTAAAACGAATCCGCATCATTGTTATTTTAATTTTATTTTGGTATCCATATAGACTGAAAAGAGCTAAATCCGCGTGGTTTAGCTCTTTTCATGTACGCCAAACATGGATGTAGAGGGCAAGTCGCGATTTGGTATGCCATCGGACTTTCTGTCTAAAGAGGGAATAGTCCATTATCTTATGTTGTCTAGGTTTATTGACTCCACTTTCGCTTTAATTTTTTCCCTATTAAAAATAGTGCGAGTACATAGAGAGCAACGATAAATATAGTATCCCAATTGCCTGCTGCTATTTGATGACCTGTAAGTGAAAAGGCTAGTATGATTGGTAGCTTGCCTAAAAATGTTGCAGCGATAAAAGCACCGAGATTTACATTAGATATGCCTGCAATTAAATTAATACCCGCAGAAGGTAAAACCGGAATGATGCGACCGAGCAGTACAGCTAAAAATCCGTTTTTTTCAATTAAAGCAAGGTATCTCGTTAAAAACTGCCTCTTTGTTAAATATTTTAGTGCGACATGGCGCAGTAAGCTTTTACTTAAGAGAAATAAAAAGAAGGAACCGAGCGTTGTCCCGAGCATGTTAATTGCAAGACCAGGAAAAAACGCATGATTACTTGCAATGAATGCAGCTATTACAGGAATTGGCGCAAAGGGAATCATTGATACGAGTACCATCAAAAAAAATTGATAAAGCCATGCGAACGGTCTTTCATTTTGTACAATGTCTAAAAAAAATTGATCCATAATAGTTCCTTTAAGTCATTTTAGCTATAGTATATCTGATTTAATACGGCCAATCGAGATTCCCGCATTTTTTCATGGAAGTGTTGTTCATCCCAGATACAAAATACATAGAAGGTTCAAATGTAGCGACTATGGTCAGCTTTTTTAAAAAGTGAGCAACTTTGTAATTTAGTAATAGCTATTTCTTCATTTAACCAATGGCGTGTATTCCATTGAGTTTGCGAGAAATAGTAATGTAGCCGCAAGAGAAGCAGTACTTTTCTCCGGATATTAATAACACCTTTTTTACGTATAAAAGCTCTTTCATAACAATCTAGGTGAATGCCGTTTCTTATATTGGAACCAACCACCAATAATATCAACATCTTCAATCTCTTTAAATCCTTAGCCTGAAACGATATTCTAAATCAGTAAGTAATACGCGACCATTAATCGACATATTTGCGAAGCGTAGCAGATTTTGATAATCTAGTAACATATTTCTAATGTATTTAAGTCACTGTTTAATTAGTGAAGCCGTTACACTTTTCAAAATTTTGGAAAGAGAATCGGCATAAATTTGTTAGCCTTCATATCTTCTATTGGGAAGAGGGAATTAGGCAGACTGTTTTGTCAAAAATGTGCCGTAACGCAGACTACCATACATTATTTACGCAATTAGCTTGATATATATTAAAAGTCGATTGAGTCCTCTGGGATGAAATCGGCTTTTTTTGTTTTATTAACAAGTCGGATGTAAGGAGATGATCAGTCGGCTGGTTGGAATATGAAATGTAAACAAGGGTTAATCAAAACGCATCTTTTTTAGCTGAAAGCTAAGTAGATGCGTTTTTGTATCTATAAAAATAATATAGGAAGGAAGTTGATTAGCATGTCAATCAATCTTGAGAACATGACAGCTGTCCAAAATGAAAACCATGAGGGAGTACTTGGTCATCTCATGTGGTTTAGTGTAGGGAAACAATTGATAAAAACAGCAGACTTAAAAGAACGTCTTATTCAGTCGGGTTTGGATGAAGAGTGGATGCCAAATGCCATTCGGTCAGCTGATGCTTTCCGACGGGCCACAAAAGAGATTGAAACACGAAAAGCCACTTCACAGACGGGAGTATCTGAGAATTATCTGATCCGGGAGGTTTTTTCGGATAAGGATCATGTGCAACGGAATATTGTTGTTGAATCTGTGAATCAGGCCGGAAAGAGGCTTGATTATAACAGCAGAGCCGGTGTAATTACGTTAGACAAGAAGAATGAGTCAATCACATTTCTATACGAGAATGAGACGGCTAAAGAGCTTTGCATAGAAGCTGAGCAGAAATTCAATATCTATAAGGATAATTATTCAGCCCAGCAATTGAGGGTGATGGTCAATAAAATTCTACAGTCTCTTGCGCCTACACCTGTGCGTCCACATGGAGGAATATACTTCGTTCCAGATTCGCACACCGAAGGATTGGCGAAGTTGGTTAAATTCACATCTTCCCTCGAAAATAGCGAAGGGTTTAAGATTCCAGTCGTCAATACATTCGATAATCGGAATATGGTTAATGCGAAATTGAATGAGCATTTGGAATCCATTTTAAACGACTGTAAAACAAGCGGAAGTCTGAGAAAAGGGCAAGTGAAAGAGATCATTGAAAATGCGAACTCTGTCATCTCGAACTATAAAAACTATAAAGGAATCGTTCAAGACGAAGCAGTGCAGCTTGAACAGAAAATCATGAAGATCCGTTCTGAAATTACTCGAATGGTCACGGATTTATCTTAAAAAGGGGGGATTAAAATGCCTGAATTCTTTCAGACGATGATGGGTAGGAAATTTTATGCAAAAGGATGTAGCAGTTATAGTTGAACACTTAAAGAAAATCTCCAATGAATTGGAACGTGCGAATGAACTTAAAGAACGTGAGTTGCAATTAAAAGAACAGGAATTACTTGTTTTATCTACTTGTAATAAATGAGCATGGATGAATCAAAGGAAGCGTGGATTGGGAAATCAATTCTGCTTCCTTTTCCATTGTAAAAGAAGAAAATGAAGGGATGGATTATCAATGACGAATAACTTTTCAAAGCTAGAGGAAATCAAAAATGCGTTGAATGCAAAATTCTTCGAAAGAGAAGATGAAGTGGAAGCTATCTTAATCGCCCTATTGTCACGGCAGCACATGTTGATGATTGGTCCAGCTGGTACTGCAAAATCTGCATTATCAGTAGAACTCGCAAAGATAGTGCAAGGCACAGAATACTTCCAGTGGCTACTGACAAGGTTCAGTACTCCCGAAGAAGTATTCGGTCCGTTATCACTAAAGGACCTTGAAAAGGGTGTGTACAAGCGTAATACAGCATGCAAAATGCCAGAGGCGAATCTCGTTTTCCTAGATGAAATCTTCAAAGCGAACAGCGCTATCTTAAACAGTCTTTTGACGCTAATTAATGAAAGGCTCTTCTATAATAACGGATCGCCCGTCAAGGTTCCTTTGATGTCTGTCATCGGTGCCTCGAATGAGTATCCAGAAGAGGGGGAGGGACTGGAAGCCCTTTTCGACAGGTTCCTATTGCGGTTTGAAATTGACTATATTGCGGATGAAACGAATTTTATTTCCATGATGAAAGGGGATGGACAACATCAAGCTATGCCGTCCATGACAATGGAAGAATTGGTGCAACTACAGTTCTTCACTGACATGGTAGCCATTCCTGATGAAGTCTACGAGACCTTGTCCAAAATCCGCATGGAATTAAGGGATGAAGGGATTCGTCCCTCGGATAGGCGTTTCAAGCAATCATTAAGTGTCCTACGGGCGAAGGCATTAATCAATCAGCGGCAATTTGTAAAGGTTGACGATATTGTCATTCTTGAAAATGCTCTTTGGGAAACGGTTAATCAGAAAGATACGGTATCCCTTATTGTCCGTAGTCATGCTCAAGACGTCGTGACAAGGGCTATTGAAATCATTCAGAACGAGGCTCAGGAAGTGTTTAATTCCATGTTGAAAGATAATTCAACCGATGCTGGAATGGAAGCTACTCAGAAACTGAAAGCTTTGGTTGCTGATTTGAATAAGCTCTCAAAACATAATCAGAGTCGGGAAGCTGACATTGATCCAGTTCTGAATCAATTAAAATCCATGCAGCAGGAAATATTGGACAGCATCTTGGAACCAATAGACTTTTAAGCCTCTTATTAATAGAAGAGATAAGATGCCGTATTAAAAAGCTGAAGGAAGTAAATTAGATGTCGAGGGGATTCCTTCGGCATCTTTTAATTATCTGAAGGGAAGTGTTCAATGTGATGGGAATGACAACAAGCATAGAAAACCGTTCGGTATTAAATACTGACGCGTTTGACAAAAGACGTTTTAATGAGATTTATAGCATGTCTCAAGGAATACAGAAGGTAAGGGATGAAGGGGAGTTGCCAACATTCGAACCTTTATTGGCTGACATATGGGCCTCCTTATATAAGATGAAACCGGAAATTAAGGAAGAAGAGGTTTCTGGCGATCTCAAAGTCAATAAATCATTGATGGAGAGAATCATGGCGGATGAGTCATTCGAAAACTATCGTAGCTTCACCCGATTGGATGATTTATCGTCAGCCATCGGCACTTTGAAATTTGGAGAGAAGACGAATCAATGGTTGACTGACCAAAAAATGCAAGATAGTGAACTTCGAAAAAAGATGCAGGAAATTCAAGCGATGCAAAGGCAACTTGAAAAACAGGAACAGCAAAGAGGGGAAGGAAACGGAAATGAACAGTTGCAGTCCGATCTTTCGCAAGCGATGGCTGGTTTAGACAGTCAGATACAACAATCACTTCAAAATAATAGCCATAGCTTTTCGAATCGTATGTCCCAAGCTGCACGAGAAACAAGACAAGCGAAAGCAGACTTGAAATCATTGATGGGTGGCATTGGTTCGGGGAGCGGAGAAGCCGAATTGAAGAGAGTACCACTTCGCGACCAAATATCCTTGGCTGAAAAAGTTGCCACAGATAAACGTTTGATGGAAATCGCGGATTGGGCTGGTCGGTTTAAAAGAATAGCGACTAAAAAGCAGAAATCGAAATTTAACGAAGGAATCGAGATGGAAGGTGTTATAACTGGGGATATTATTGAGAAGTTACTGCCAATTGAATTGGGTTTGTATAAACATCCAACAACCAAAATAGATTTCTTGCGGCGGTTTTCTGAGAGACAAACGATGATGTTCGAGCAAAACGGGAAAGACGCACTTGGCAAAGGTCCTATCGTTCTCTGTCTTGACCAGTCGGGAAGCATGCGTAAACGTGACTCTCAATCTAAAGGATTTGCGCTTGCGTTATTATCCATTGCCAAAAAGCAGAAAAGAGATTTTTGTTTGGTCTTGTTTTCCACTCGCACTGTTGTAAAAGTATATGAGAAAGGTAAAATAAAAGCCGCAGACTTGATTGAATTAGCACAAACATTTTTAAGTGGAGGAACGGATTTCAACCTACCGCTAACTAAAGCAGTTTCGATTATCGAGACCAGCAAATTCAAGAAATCTGATCTCATTTTTATAACAGACGGAGAGGACAGCCTAAAAGATTCGTTTATCAAATCGTTTATTTGGAAGAAGGAGAAAATGGATTTTAATGTACTTTCTCTTGTGTTGGGGAACAATGCAGAGACAGTTCAGCATTTTTCTGATGAAGTTATACTGATTACTGCTTTGAATGACGAAGGTAGCTTCAAAGCCTTTACTATATGAGAATAACCTTGACAGAGTGAAAGCTGTTCATTATTGGTTATGGGTACGTTTCCATGGGGAGTAAACATTCAATAACAATCTATTCGGAGACACAATTCACTTATGAATTAGTGTCTCCTTTTTTGTTACTACATCAATACTTCAATGGATATAATACATTAGTTAGCACATCAATTTGCAAACAAATTGGAGACGCTAAATAAATTTATGCTGTGTTGTAAGATTTGTGGCGAAATAAAGTTAAATATTGTGAAAGTTTTCACTTAAACTAACGGGTTAGTTGAAGAGTGATGAATAACTTGTGTTCAACAATCGGACCATAATTTCCTAACTTTAATACAGGAAAATTGAGCTTTTTATCTTGGAATTTCTTCAACGAGGTAAATTGCTTTTTCTGCGTATACCCATGCCGTTTTTAATAAATCAAAAAAAGTTGATTTAGTAGTTGCATAAACAGACCGATTTCGCATATACTTTTAACATCAAAAAAAATTGATGAAAGGTAAGTGTATATACTGAAATGACAAATCAATTTGGGCAATATGAAATGAAGTTTAAAGCCTTAGCCGATCAAAAGCGACTAGAAATCATGTATGAACTCTGCCAAAGAGGACAAAGTTGTGTATGTGATCTAACGGAAATATTCGACATGTCCCAATCAAAATTGTCTTATCACCTTAAAATCCTACTGGATGCAAACCTGATAACGAAGGAAACAAAAGGAACATGGAACTATTATGATTTGAACGATGAAGAAGTAAACAATTTACTGTCCGAAGAACTGTGTTGCGTATTTAGAAAGACTGGAAAAGGAAGCTGCTGCTAAATTTTTTTAGGGATTAAATCAATTTTTTTTGATATACCAAAACCTTGGGAGGAATTGTTCATGAAATATGTTCATGTTGGCGTTAACGTTACGAATCTAGAGGAATCCATTGCGTTTTACCAAAAGGTATTTGGAGCAGAACCAGTTAAAGTAAAAGCTGATTATGCAAAATTTCTGCTTGAAAGTCCTGGGCTGAATTTTACACTGAATGTTCGCGATGAAGTAAAGGGGAATCAGGTCAATCATTTCGGTTTTCAAGTGGAAACGAGCGAAGAAATTACAGCTCATAAGGAAAGACTCGAAAAAGAAGGATTCTTTGCACGCGATGAGATGGATACAACGTGCTGTTATGCCGTGCAGGATAAATTCTGGGTAACAGATCCAGACGGAAATGAGTGGGAGTTTTTCTATACGAAAGCTGACAGCGATGTCCATAAGATAGAATCGGCTTGCTGTGTGGCTGGAGATGTAAGCAATTCCTGCTGCTAAGAAGAAGCACATCGTGAATTAATGGAGGTTTAATAGTGATTACAGCAATATTAGCAACAATAATTTTTGTAGCAACACTTATTCTTGTCATCTGGCAGCCAAAAGGGTTGAATATCGGTTGGTCTGCTATTGGTGGAGCCGTATTAGCCTTACTGGTAGGAGTCGTCGATTTTGGCGATGTCAACGAAGTAATCGGTATTACTTGGAATGCAACCTTATCTTTTGTGGCAATTATCATCATTTCATTAATACTAGATGAGATTGGATTATTTGAATGGGCAGCACTTCATATGGCGAGGGTTGCCAACGGCAATGGCATCAAAATGTTTGTTTATGTGAGTATTTTGGGAGCCATCGTTGCTGCATTGTTTGCCAACGATGGAGCTGCCTTAATCCTGACGCCTATCGTGTTAGCAATGGTTCGTAATTTGCAGTTTACAGAGAAAATGATCTTTCCATTCATTATGGCGAGTGGATTTATTGCAGATACGACGTCCCTTCCGTTCGTTGTCAGTAACTTAGTCAACATTGTATCGGCTGATTTCTTCAATATCGGGTTCGTGGAGTATGCTTCAAGAATGATCATCCCGAACCTTTTCTCGCTTATCGCAACGATTACGATCCTATTACTTTATTTTAAACGAAGTATTCCAGGTTCGTATGACCTATCTAAATTAAGAACGCCAGCAGAAGCCATCAGGGACATCAAAATGTTTCGACTTTCCTGGTATGTGCTTGGGGTATTGCTGATTGGCTACTTTTCAAGCGAATTCACCCAAATCCCCGTTTCATTTGTTGCAGGGGGCATTGCCATCTTCTTTTTATTGATGGCAAGAAGAAGCAGTGCCGTTAGTACAAAAACAGTTGTAAAAGGTGCACCGTGGAATATCGTGTTTTTCTCGATCGGGATGTATGTGGTCGTGTATGGTTTAGGAAATGCATGGCTAACGGATTCCTTGGCAAGCGTCATTCAGGCAACTGCCGAACAGGGATTGTTTGCTGCAACGATTGGAATGGGCTTTATTGCAGCCTTTCTATCATCGATCATGAATAACATGCCAACTGTCATGATTGATGCATTAGCGATTGCTGAAACCAATACCTCTGGTACCATTCGGGAAGCTCTTATTTATGCGAATGTCATTGGATCTGACCTAGGTCCCAAAATTACACCCATCGGCTCTTTGGCAACCTTGGTGTGGTTACATGTTCTATCCCAAAAAGGTGTCAAGATTTCATGGGGAACTTATTTTAAAACAGGTATTGTGTTAACCATCCCAATCCTATTTATCACATTACTCGGGCTCTATCTATCATTACTACTTTACTAAAGGAGAATTAGTTATGTCGAAAAAATCAATTTATTTCTTGTGTACAGGTAATTCTTGCAGAAGCCAGATGGCAGAAGGCTGGGCAAAAAAAATATTGGGCGAAGAATGGGAAGTTAAAAGTGCAGGAATCGAAGCTCACGGCTTAAATCCCAGTGCTGTTAAGGCTATGAAAGAAGCTGGTATTGATATATCGAGCCAAACATCAGACATTATTGAACCTGAAATCTTAAACAATGCGGATTTAGTGGTGACATTGTGTGGCGATGCAGCCGACAAATGTCCAATGACACCACCACATGTGAAGCGTGATCACTGGGGATTCGATGATCCAGCAGGAAAAGACTGGTCCGAATTTCAGCGTGTTCGTGACGAAATTGGTGAACGAATTAAGCGATTTGGTGAAACAGGGAAATAAGAAGAACCTTGCTTAAACAAATACAACGGTGATCTTCTAAAGTTATTTAATAAAATAAATATTTTTTGCAATTCCATCATTGGATGCAATCGTTGAATCAGCTTTACTTTTCTACTTCAACTAACGAGTGCTTTAGTTGAAGAAGATCTTTGCTACTCAAGGTGTACTATAATAAAATAGAAGGAATAAAAAAGCTGTAGTGGGGTGTTTACATTGGCTGAAATAATTCCTTTTAAGACAAAGCAACAGATTGAAACGGAGAAGGCGAAAAAAACTATCCGTGAATGGGAAAATTACTTAGAGTGGGAAGATGCTAACTGGCATAATGTTATAAATAGAGCTGATGAAGTCACGGAATTATCAAAAGAAGAGAAGGATTGGCTGAATGACTGGTTGGAGAAGAACGATAATTAGTTGAAGTTTTTTTATGGTTATTAAAGATAGAGAGAAGTTCAGCGTGGATCGGATTTGTTTAAACGCAACACAAATACAACACAAGATAGTTGTAAATGCCGTAACAACAACGTTTCTCGGCGTATATTTACGTCCTCCTGGGACGTTTTTGTTCTAAAATGAACAAGGTTAGAAATAAGAAGGTGGCCGCAAACGCTGATTTAACAGCGTTTGTGGCCATTCTTTATTTATAGGATTGTTCTATTCACTTACTTGACCAGAGTATACGCAGTGAAATATAAACCAAAGAAATGAGACGAGCCTTTTGATATTTTTTAGTATAGGCATTTTAGTTATAGGGGTTATTATTGCAATAAGATATAGAAGCATATATCCATTCATTGAAATACTTATCTTTGCAAGTGTTGCATTACTATTTGATCTTACTCAATTAGCTCTCGGGTTTTTGGGGGATAATTGGATATATCAAATAGCTATTCCCTTTATAGTAACATTGATAGCAGTCTATATTGCATACAGACTAATTAAGAAAATAGATTGGCAGTATTGAGAAATTCATTTTAATTAACACTGAATCATGAATCATCTTTTTCAAGAGTTTAGATGGATCCTAAATTGAAACCTACATTTTAAAATTTGAGTGAAATTGTGGTAAAGTATTAATGCGATGACCATGGCAGAAGCGTATATACAAATACATCTAATTATTAAATGTAATACCGCTACAACGTAACATCCAATCAAGTAACACTTTTTGAAATAAAAGTTGCAATCGATCGAATGAGAGGGTATATTATTAAACGTCGCATTTTTCGAGAGAGCGAAGACGACAAAGAAATTATAATTGGTTGTTGACTAACATCAATATAAAATGTTAAGTTATATACCTTGCGCTTCTGAGATGCACAGGCAAGAAAGAATATCAAAAAAAGTTATTGACAATGAAGTTGCCAAGATGGTATTATATAAAAGTTGCTTCTGAGCGAGGCGACGAACAACGAATCGAATGAACCTTGAAAACTGAACAGCAAAACGTCAACAAATAAAGTCTTGCAACCGACCCTGTCGGTGAAAAGACAAATCGAATCTTCGGATTCAAAATTGACATCTTAAATGATGCCGGCAAGAAACTCGAGCTACTCGAATTTCTCTATTATGGAGAGTTTGATCCTGGCTCAGGACGAACGCTGGCGGCGTGCCTAATACATGCAAGTCGAGCGAATTGATGGGAGCTTGCTCCCTGATATTAGCGGCGGACGGGTGAGTAACACGTGGGCAACCTGCCCTGCAGATGGGGATAACTCCGGGAAACCGGGGCTAATACCGAATAATCAGTTCCTCCGCATGGAGGAACTCTGAAAGACGGTTTCGGCTGTCACTGCAGGATGGGCCCGCGGCGCATTAGCTAGTTGGTGGGGTAATGGCCTACCAAGGCGACGATGCGTAGCCGACCTGAGAGGGTGATCGGCCACACTGGGACTGAGACACGGCCCAGACTCCTACGGGAGGCAGCAGTAGGGAATCTTCCACAATGGACGAAAGTCTGATGGAGCAACGCCGCGTGAGCGAAGAAGGTTTTCGGATCGTAAAGCTCTGTTGCGAGGGAAGAACAAGTACGGGAGTAACTGCCCGTACCTTGACGGTACCTCGTCAGAAAGCCACGGCTAACTACGTGCCAGCAGCCGCGGTAATACGTAGGTGGCAAGCGTTGTCCGGAATTATTGGGCGTAAAGCGCGCGCAGGCGGTCCTTTAAGTCTGATGTGAAAGCCCACGGCTCAACCGTGGAGGGTCATTGGAAACTGGAGGACTTGAGTACAGAAGAGGAAAGCGGAATTCCACGTGTAGCGGTGAAATGCGTAGAGATGTGGAGGAACACCAGTGGCGAAGGCGGCTTTCTGGTCTGTAACTGACGCTGAGGCGCGAAAGCGTGGGGAGCAAACAGGATTAGATACCCTGGTAGTCCACGCCGTAAACGATGAGTGCTAAGTGTTAGGGGGTTTCCGCCCCTTAGTGCTGCAGCTAACGCATTAAGCACTCCGCCTGGGGAGTACGGCCGCAAGGCTGAAACTCAAAGGAATTGACGGGGACCCGCACAAGCGGTGGAGCATGTGGTTTAATTCGAAGCAACGCGAAGAACCTTACCAGGTCTTGACATCCCGCTGACCGGTGTAGAGATACGCCTTTCCCTTCGGGGACAGCGGTGACAGGTGGTGCATGGTTGTCGTCAGCTCGTGTCGTGAGATGTTGGGTTAAGTCCCGCAACGAGCGCAACCCTTGATCTTAGTTGCCAGCATTCAGTTGGGCACTCTAAGGTGACTGCCGGTGACAAACCGGAGGAAGGTGGGGATGACGTCAAATCATCATGCCCCTTATGACCTGGGCTACACACGTGCTACAATGGACGGTACAAAGGGTTGCAAACCCGCGAGGGGGAGCCAATCCCATAAAACCGTTCCCAGTTCGGATTGCAGGCTGCAACTCGCCTGCATGAAGCCGGAATCGCTAGTAATCGTGGATCAGCATGCCACGGTGAATACGTTCCCGGGTCTTGTACACACCGCCCGTCACACCACGAGAGTTTGTAACACCCGAAGTCGGTGGGGTAACCCTTACGGGAGCCAGCCGCCGAAGGTGGGACAGATGATTGGGGTGAAGTCGTAACAAGGTAGCCGTATCGGAAGGTGCGGCTGGATCACCTCCTTTCTAAGGATAATTACGGAATATGAACCTAGGGTTCATACGTTGACGTTTTGCGTTCAGTTTTGAAGGTTCATCTTTCATGATGACTTCAAAACTTGTTCTTTGAAAACTGGATAAAACGACATTGAAGCAACAAAACATCAAGTAATCAACCGAGTCGATCACGTAGTGATTGAACGATACTTTTTTAACGATTACCGATGCATATCGCTATGCATCGGTAATCACCCGAGGGTTTCGAGAAGCGAGCAGGACGAGGAAGCGACCGAACGAGGACCGGAGCGTGCTTACGCACGTGAGGACCGGAGTGACGGAGCTGACGAAGTAATGCGAAGCTTATCGAAAGCCGTATAAAGGTTAAGTTAGAAAGGGCGCACGGCGGATGCCTTGGCACTAGGAGCCTATGAAGGACGGCACTAACACCGATATGCTTCGGGGAGCTGTAAGTAAGCTGTGATCCGAAGATTTCCGAATGGGGAAACCCACTGCCCGTAATGGGGCAGTACGTTCACGTGAATACATAGCGTGAACGAGGCACACCCGGAGAACTGAAACATCTAAGTACCCGGAGGAAGAGAAAGAAACATCGATTCCCTTAGTAGCGGCGAGCGAAACGGGAAGAGCCCAAACCAGGAAGCTTGCTTCCTGGGGTTGTAGGACACTCTATACGGAGTTACAAAGGGACGGATTAGACGAAGAGGCCTGGAAAGGTCCGCCATAGCGGGTAATAGCCCCGTAGTCGAAAGTCCGTCCCCTCCAGAGTGGATCCTGAGTACGGCGGAACACGTGAAATTCCGTCGGAATCCGGGAGGACCATCTCCCAAGGCTAAATACTCCCTAGTGACCGATAGTGAACCAGTACCGTGAGGGAAAGGTGAAAAGCACCCCGGAAGGGGAGTGAAAAAGAACCTGAAACCGTGTGCCTACAAGTTGTCAGAGCCCGTTAATGGGTGATGGCGTGCCTTTTGTAGAATGAACCGGCGAGTTACGATTCCATGCAAGGTTAAGCAGCGAATGCGGAGCCGCAGCGAAAGCGAGTCTGAATAGGGCGAATGAGTATGGGGTCGTAGACCCGAAACCAGGTGATCTACCCATGTCCAGGGTGAAGGTAAGGTAACACTTACTGGAGGCCCGAACCCACGTACGTTGAAAAGTGCGGGGATGAGGTGTGGGTAGCGGTGAAATTCCAATCGAACCTGGAGATAGCTGGTTCTCTCCGAAATAGCTTTAGGGCTAGCCTCAAACGAAAGAATCTCGGAGGTAGAGCACTGTTTGGACTAGGGGCCCATCCCGGGTTACCGAATTCAGACAAACTCCGAATGCCGATGATTTATGTTTGGGAGTCAGACTGCGGGTGATAAGATCCGTAGTCGAGAGGGAAACAGCCCAGACCGCCAGTTAAGGTCCCCAAGTATCCGTTAAGTGGAAAAGGATGTGGCGCTGCCCAGACAACCAGGATGTTGGCTTAGAAGCAGCCACCATTTAAAGAGTGCGTAATAGCTCACTGGTCGAGTGGCGCTGCGCCGAAAATGTACCGGGGCTAAACGGATCACCGAAACTGCGGATTGACACCTATGGTGTCAGTGGTAGGAGAGCGTTCCAAGGGCGTCGAAGCTAGACCGTAAGGACTGGTGGAGCGCTTGGAAGTGAGAATGCCGGTATGAGTAGCGAAAGAAGGGTGAGAATCCCTTCCACCGAATGCCTAAGGTTTCCTGAGGAAGGCTCGTCCGCTCAGGGTTAGTCGGGACCTAAGTCGAGGCCGAAAGGCGTAGACGATGGATAACAGGTTGATATTCCTGTACCACCTCCCCGCCGTTATCAGCAATGGGGGGACGCAGAAGGATAGGGTGAGCGCGCTGTTGGTCATGCGCGTCCAAGCAGTGAGGTGTGGAACGAGGCAAATCCCGTTCCTATAACATTGAGCTGTGATGGCAAGGGGAATTATCCCCGGAGTCCCTGATTTCACACTGCCAAGAAAAGCCTCTAGCGAGGCGGGAGGTGCCCGTACCGCAAACCGACACAGGTAGGCGAGGAGAGAATCCTAAGGTGATCGAGAGAACTCTCGTTAAGGAACTCGGCAAAATGACCCCGTAACTTCGGGAGAAGGGGTGCTCTGGTAGGGTGTTAAAGCCCGAGAGAGCCGCAGTGAATAGGCCCAGGCGACTGTTTAGCAAAAACACAGGTCTCTGCAAAACCGTAAGGTGACGTATAGGGGCTGACGCCTGCCCGGTGCTGGAAGGTTAAGAGGAGAGGTCAGCGCAAGCGAAGCTTCGAATTGAAGCCCCAGTAAACGGCGGCCGTAACTATAACGGTCCTAAGGTAGCGAAATTCCTTGTCGGGTAAGTTCCGACCCGCACGAAAGGCGTAACGATCTGGGCACTGTCTCAACGAGAGACTCGGTGAAATTATAATATGCGTGAAGATGCGCATTACCCGCGACAGGACGGAAAGACCCCGTGGAGCTTTACTGTAGCCTGATATTGAATTCCGGTGCAGCCTGTACAGGATAGGTAGGAGCCTTGGAATCCGGAGCGCCAGCTTCGGAGGAGGCAATGGTGGGATACTACCCTGGCTGTATTGGACTTCTAACCCTTGCCCGTGATCCGGGCAGGAGACAGTGTCAGGTGGGCAGTTTGACTGGGGCGGTCGCCTCCTAAAGTGTAACGGAGGCGCCCAAAGGTTCCCTCAGAATGGTTGGACATCATTCGTAGAGTGCAAAGGCATAAGGGAGCTTGACTGCGAGACCTACAAGTCGAGCAGGGTCGAAAGACGGGCTTAGTGATCCGGTGGTTCCGCATGGAAGGGCCATCGCTCAACGGATAAAAGCTACCCCGGGGATAACAGGCTTATCTCCCCCAAGAGTCCACATCGACGGGGAGGTTTGGCACCTCGATGTCGGCTCATCGCATCCTGGGGCTGTAGTCGGTCCCAAGGGTTGGGCTGTTCGCCCATTAAAGCGGTACGCGAGCTGGGTTCAGAACGTCGTGAGACAGTTCGGTCCCTATCCGTCGCGGGCGCAGGAAATTTGAGAGGAGCTGTCCTTAGTACGAGAGGACCGGGATGGACACACCGCTGGTGTACCAGTTGTCTTGCCAAAGGCATCGCTGGGTAGCTATGTGTGGACGGGATAAATGCTGAAAGCATCTAAGCATGAAGCCCCCCTCAAGATGAGATTTCCCATTACATTTGTAAGTAAGATCCCTCAAAGAAGATGAGGTGGATAGGTCCGGGGTGGAAGCGTGGCGACACGTGCAGCTGACGGATACTAATCGATCGAGGACTTAACCTTAAGTTACTTAAGTACGGTTGAACTTGACGTTCAGCGACAATGTTGGTTTTATCCGGTTTTGAACGAACAAGCATCGTTCATACATAGTCTGGTGACGAAGGCGAAGAGGTCACACCCGTTCCCATACCGAACACGGAAGTTAAGCTCTTCAGCGCCGATGGTAGTAGGGGGCTTCCCCCTGTGAGAGTAGGACGTCGCCGGGCCAGCCAATTTCACTACATAAGAAAGAAGCGTACAAGCATACGTGACTGACTGAACTAGTGAAGCTGACACAGTAGTGCGAAGCCTATTGCACTTTTAACATGGAGGATTAGCTCAGCTGGGAGAGCACCTGCCTTACAAGCAGGGGGTCGGCGGTTCGAACCCGTCATCCTCCACCATACATAATAATACTAATGATTTGCCGGTGTAGCTCAGTTGGTAGAGCAACTGACTTGTAATCAGTAGGTCGTGGGTTCGACTCCTATCGCCGGCACCATTTTTTGAGCCATTAGCTCAGTCGGTAGAGCATCTGACTTTTAATCAGAGGGTCGCAGGTTCGAATCCTGCATGGCTCACCATTACTAGTAACTCTGTTTTTCGTGGAGGAATACCCAAGCCTGGCTGAAGGGATCGGTCTTGAAAACCGACAGGGGTGTTAAAGCCCGCGGGGGTTCGAATCCCTCTTCCTCCGCCATTTTTTAAAAAACAACAATAATGGTTTCTTGAAAACTGAGTGCATAGGATTTAAAGTTCCTATTACTAACATTATCGCGGGGTGGAGCAAATCACATCACACCGAATGTGATTTGTGTAATTTCCTAAAAGGAAATTACAACAAAGTCCCAGAACAAACTGAATGCGTAGGATTTAGAGTTCCTATTACTAACATTATCGCGGGGTGGAGCAGTGGTAGCTCGTCGGGCTCATAACCCGAAGGTCGCAGGTTCAAATCCTGCCCCCGCAACCAAATGGTCCCGTGGTGTAGCGGTTAACATGCCTGCCTGTCACGCAGGAGATCGCCGGTTCGATCCCGGTCGGGACCGCCATTTTTAACTATTACATAAAAAACATGTGGCTCAGTAGCTCAGTCGGTAGAGCAAAGGACTGAAAATCCTTGTGTCGGCGGTTCGATTCCGTCCTGAGCCACCATTCTTTGCGGGTGTAGTTTAGTGGTAAAACCTCAGCCTTCCAAGCTGATGATGAGGGTTCGATTCCCTTCACCCGCTCCATGGGCCTATAGCTCAGCTGGTTAGAGCGCACGCCTGATAAGCGTGAGGTCGGTGGTTCGAGTCCACTTAGGCCCACCATTCCGCAGTAGCTCAGTGGTAGAGCAATCGGCTGTTAACCGATCGGTCGTAGGTTCGAATCCTACCTGCGGAGCCAATAACTTGGGGAAGTACTCAAGTGGCTCAAGAGGTGCCCCTGCTAAGGGCATAGATCGCGTAAGCGGTGCGAGGGTTCGAATCCCTCCTTCTCCGCCATAAGTTCGGCCCCTTGGTCAAGCGGTTAAGACACCGCCCTTTCACGGCGGTAACACGGGTTCGAATCCCGTAGGGGTCATACAAGAAAAAATCCTATCAAGTTATTTATAACTTGATAGGATTTTTTCTGTTTTATTAAACTCTGTAATCTGTACGAATGAAAAAGGTGGAATTCATTTGAGAAGAATGGAACATAGGCAGCAGCAAAAACAATTAAATAGAGGGAAGAAATGGTTTGCCTTAAAAAAACCTATCCGAATCCTATTATTCGGAATGTTAGTAGTGGCCATTTGTGGTTTTGTCATTGTGAATCAATTAATCTCATCAAGTGATGTGAGTAAACTAGAAGAACCTGAACCGAGACCGACGTTTATTTACGATCAAAACGGAGAGATCGTAAGCAAGATTTCAAATTCAAATATTGAAGGAGTTCGTCTAGATCAAATTCCAAAAGAGTTAATAGAGGCAGTCATTTCTGTTGAGGATCAACAGTTTTATAAACATAATGGGATTAATTATTTCGGGATTGCGAGGGCGTTTGCCCAAAACACGTTAAAAGGTGAAGTTGTTGCTGGTGGGAGTACGATCACTCAACAGCTTTCAAAAAATGTGTTTTTAACGCAGGAACGTACATACTCTCGTAAATTTAAAGAATTGCTTATCGCGAAGAAAATTGAGAGAACGTATTCGAAAGATGACATTATGGAACGCTACCTGAATCAAATCTATTTTGGTGAAGGAGCATGGGGTGTTCAACGAGCTGCGGAAATCTATTTTGGAAAAGATGTAAGTGAATTAACGTTAAGCGAATCTGCTACATTAGCGGGATTGATTAAAGCACCTTCCCATTTATCTCCTTATAAAAGCATGGAGAAGTCGGTGGAACGACGCAACATTGTTTTATCGTTAATGAAAAGTGAAGAGTATATTAGTCAGGCGGAGTTCGATGAAGCGATCGGACAAGAAATTGTGTTAGCCGATCCAACAATGCCGAATTATAAAGGGAAGTATCCATATTATATTGACTATATTATTGAAGAGGCTGTCAACAAGTACGAGCTAACGAAAAATGAAGTGCTATCTGGGGGACTCCATATTTATACGGAGTTGAATCCTGTCATCCAAGATGCCCTTGAAGAAGTCTATGAGGATGATCGATATTTTCCTGAGAGTAAGCCCGATCAACTCATTCAAAGTGGTTCGGTCTTCTTGAATCCTAAAACGGGCGGGATTAGTGCCTTGGTGGGGGGCAGGGGGGAATATACGTATGGACGCTTTAATAATGCGACCGAGCTCGTTAGACAACCGGGATCGACCTTGAAACCACTTGTCTACACTGCTGCGCTCGAGCAAGGTTATCAAATTTCGGATCTACTCGTTGACGAACCGATCAACATTAATGGATATGCACCGAAAAATTTCGATCATAAATTCAGAGGGCAAGTGACAATGTACGATGCAGTCACTCAGTCGTATAATATCCCTCCTGTATGGCTTTTGAATAACATCGGAATTGAAACTGGTGTGCGTACCGTAGAGCGGTTCGGAATTCCATTGGAAGAACAAGACCATAATCTTGGACTGGCATTAGGGGGGTTACACAAAGGTACTTCACCCCTGCGAATGGCTCAAGCTTTTTCTGCATTTGCGAATGATGGGGTCATGATGGAAGCTCATGCAATTGTAGAAATAAAAGATTCAGAAGGCGAAGTCATTGGAAAATGGCGTGAACAGTCTGTAGAAGTAACAGAAGCAGAAGTTGCCCAGCAAATGACCTATATGTTGAAAGGTGCTGTCGAAGAAGGTACAGCGCAAAAAGCTCAAATATCAGGGATGGAAGTTGCCGGTAAAACAGGTACCACTCAGCTGCCATTTACGGGTGTAGATGGATCAAAGGATCATTGGTTCGTCGGATATACTCCAGACATCGTGGGAGCGGCTTGGTTAGGCTATGATAAAACGGATTCCGAACATTACTTAACATCGACTAGTAGTTTCACAGCGCCACCAATTTTCGGGCAAGTCCTATCAAGATCAATCAGTGAATTACCTACGAAGAAATTTGATTTGCCATTAATCGCGAAAAAGAAAAAAGAGCTAGAGGAACAGATAGATAGGTTGAGGGAAAAAGAACAAAAACAAGAAAATGAGAAAAGGAAACTGGAGAAGAAAAAAGAGAAAGAACGGAAAAAAAGAGAGAAGAAAGACGAGAAGGAAAGAGAGAAGAGAGAGAAGAAAATAGAGAAAGATAAGAAGAAAAGAGAAAAAGAAAAAGAGAAAAAACATAAGTGGAAAGAACATGATGATTGAACGGTCGATTTAAGACTTTCTAATGAAAAAGCGCTATAAACGTTATTATGCCAACGTTTAAGCGCTTTTTTATGCTATCTATGATGAAAATTTTGTCATCGACAGATTAAAATGAACGAGTATCCCTCAAACTGTAATGTAAAGAAATTATTTTTAAGAGCAGAATAAGACAATTCCTTATTCTATTTACATTACAAAGTAAGGAGTTATATACAATGACAATTACTCATTTGACAAAGCTAGAGGAAATTAGACAGGCCCTCAATGCGAAGTATTTGGAACGGGAGAACGAGGTTGAGGGGATTCTTGTCGCTCTACTCTCGAGACAGCATATGCTCATGATTGGACCTGCTGGAACTGCGAAATCTGCATTGGCAATTGAGGTAGCTAAAATCGTACAAGGAACAGAATACTTCCAATGGTTATTAACGAGGTTCAGTACACCCGAAGAAGTGTTTGGCCCGTTGTCATTAAAAGACCTTGAAAAAGGCATATACAAGCGGAACACTAGAACTAAAATGCCAGAAGCGAATCTTGTTTTCCTGGATGAGATATTTAAAGCAAATCCGGCAATCTTGAATAGTTTACTGACACTTATAAACGAACGGATCTTTTATAATAACGGAACGCCAGTAAAGGTTCCTTTATTATCAGTTATTGGAGCTTCAAACGAATATCCAGAAGAAGGGGAAGGACTGGAAGCTCTTTTCGACAGGTTTTTACTTCGGTTCGAGCTAGATTACATTGCGAATGAAACGAATTTTGTTTCTATGTTGAAGGGAACCGGTCAGAATACGGTCATGCCTTCCATGACAATGGGAGAATTACTTCAACTCCAGTTTTTAGCGGACATTGTACCAATTCCGGATGACGTGTATGAAAAACTTTCGGAAATTCGCAACGAATTACGTGACGAAGGGATACGCCCTTCTGACAGGCGATTTAAGCAGTCTCTATCGATACTTCAAGCGAAAGCGTTAATAAACCAAAGGCAGGTTGTGAAGGTATCTGATATTGTGATCCTAGAAAATGTGCTTTGGGAAACGGTGGACCAAAAAGATACCGTATCTTCCATTATTCGCAATCATACACATGATGCTGTTACGCAAATCCTCTCTTCCATACAATATGAAGCAAATGAAGTTTTCTACTCCATAGTGCAGGACCATACACCCGAGGCTGGAATGGAGGCGGCTCATAAAATGAAAGCTTTAGTGGCTGATTTGAACAAGCTCAAAAGTGACTATCATAGTCGGAATGCCGATATCGCTAAATTACTTGATAAGGTAACCTCGATGGAACATGAGATCTTGAATAAAATACTAGAGCCATGGTATTTTGAATCTCGAACTGAAAAGAAGGGGTCCACCAGCACCTTTTTTAAAATGTGACAGGGAGTGTTCTTTGTGAAGATACGTAAAAGTCACAATGCCAATCAATCAGTATTGAATACAGACGCATTCGATAAAAGACGTTTCCGAGAGATTTTTGAAATGTCATCGGGTCTTCAAAAGGTAAGAGGTGAAAGTGAGCTACCGCTGTTCGAATCATTACTCGCTGACATATGGGCTTCCTTATATAAGATGAAACCTGAAATCACTCTACACATAGACAGTGATCTAATGGTTAATAAGTCACTGATGGAAAGAATCATGGCGGAAGAATGCTTTGTAAACTTTCGTAGCTTCACTCGTTTAGATGATTTGTCGTCAGCTATCGGCGCGGTGAAATTCGGAGAGAAGACGAACCAATGGCTCGCTGAACAGAAAAGGGAAGATGAAGACTTACAAAAGCAGTTAGAGGAAATTCTACAGATGCATAGGCAGCTTCGAAGGCACGAGTGGGAAGAAGAGACTAGAAGTGAAAGCCGTAAAACAGATGAGGAATTCACAGAAATGATGACTAAACTTGATGAGAAATTGCAACAGATACTTCGTAACAACAGTGAGAGCTTTTCGCAAGCATTGGTACAAGCCATTCAAGAAACAAAGCAGGTGAAGGAAGGTCTCATATCGTTACTTGGCGGCATTAGATCGGGCTGTGGAGATGGAGACCTGAAACAAGTTCCTTTACGAGACCAAATCTCATTAGCGGAAAAGATTGCTTCTAATAAAAAAATGAAAGAAATAGCGGGCTGGGCAGGTCGGTTCAAACAGGTAGCCCGTAAAAAGCAAAAGACCAAATATAATGAGGCAGTCAATAGAAGTGGAGTCACGATTGGCACCGATATTGAACGGCTGTTGCCGATAGAGCTAGGATTGTACATGCATCCACAAACTAAAACCGATTTCCTCCGTCGGTTTGTGGAAGGTCAGACGATGATGTATGTACAGGAGGGAAGGGAGGTACTTGGGAAAGGACCTATCATTCTTTGCTTAGATCAGTCTAGCAGTATGCGAAGCCTCGATACTCAAGCTAAAGGGTTTACGTTAGCCCTTATGTCGATTGCTAGAAGACAGAGAAGGGATTTTTGTTTGATCTTATTTTCAACTCATATACAGGTCTTGAAATATGAAAAAGGAAAAATTAAGAGCTCAGATATAGTGAATTTGGCACAAATATTCCTAAGTGGTGGGACGAATTTTGCCATACCTCTAAGTAGATCGCTAAGCGTAATTAATGAAAGCCGTTTTAAAGAAGCAGATGTTGTATTTGTTACAGACGGTGAGGACGAGATAAATGATTCATTTCTTGAAGAGTTCAATAAGAAGAAAAAAGAGAAAGCCTTTAATGTCCTGTCCTTTATTGTAGGTAGCCACGTAAATACAGTGGAATCGTTTTCCGATAAAGTTGTCATGATGAAAGATTTCGAAGACGAGAGTAGTTATACTGCATTTGAGATTTAATTGAACACAAAAGGAATAAGAAGATGACCTTAAATGTTGTAATTCAACGTTTAGGGTCATCTTTTGTTTTTGGATTGAAGTGTGTAAACTCTATGCATTCTGAATATATAATTAAAATAATAAAAAACTGCTAGGGAAAAAAAGTTATTTTCACCAATATATTTTTGTACTAGGCAGTAATAATAAAATCATGTATACTCCTATTATCGTTATATTCAATGGGTTCTCTATAACAAGTTGATACAGAGATACTGGAAATAATCATCATACTAATAAGAAAATTTATTAGGACTAAATGTAACAACAATGATCAATCAGCCGGCTGGGTTTACACGTTTAAGTTTTAAACGAGGAAAAGAAAGCGCATACATTGTTTTGGGAGGTAATCATCATGTCAATTGCAAGTAAATTTACGAAGGATTACTTGGTGAAAAATAAAGCGAAATTTGAAGATGTGAGTGAATATATTTTCAATCACCCGGAAACAAGGTTTGAAGAATACGCCTCATCTGAATTTCTAGCAAATGCATGTGAAAAAGAAGGGTTTACAGTGGAACGTGGTGTTGCTGGTATCGAAACTGCGTTTGTGGCTACTTTTGGAAGCGGGAAACCAGTCATTGGTTTCTTAGGAGAATTTGATGCGCTTTCGGGATTAAGTCAAGAACCGAACAAGACAGCTTATGAACCATGGGAAACTAGCAATGGACATGGATGTGGGCACAATTTACTCGGAACAGGTGCTTTTGCAGCTGCATGTACAACAAAGAAGTACCTCGAAGAGAACGGATTATCCGGTACTGTGAAGTTTTTCGGCTGTCCTGGAGAAGAGGGTGGATCAGGGAAAACCTTTATGGTTCGGGAAGGTGTTTTTGAAGGTGTGGATACTGCACTGACTTGGCATCCATCCCCAGGCAACAGTATTATGGGCTTTTCAAGTTTGGCAAACTACCAAGTGTCTTTTCACTTTAAAGGGATATCTTCCCATGCCGCAAACTCTCCACATTTAGGCAGAAGTGCATTGGACGCTGTCGAATTGATGAATGTGGGTGTTAACTACCTTCGGGAACATGTGATTCCGGAAGCAAGGATACATTATGCAGTAACAAACACAGGGGGAACCTCACCTAATGTTGTTCAAGCGGAAGCAGAGGTGCTCTATTTAATCCGCTCGCCAAAAGTTAACGAAGTAGATGATATTTATAAAAGGGTATGCAAAATTGCTAAAGGCGCTGCAATGATGACAGAAACAGAAGTGACAATCAAATTCGATAAAGCATGTTCCAATTATATTCCAAATCGTAGTTTGGAAAAAATATTGCATAAAAATTTACTAGAAGCTGGTATCGAAGCGCCTACAGACGAAGAAGTAGCTTATGCTGAAAAGATCTGGAATTCATTAACACAAGGTGAGAAAGAGAATTATTTAGATCTACTGAAAGGGTTCGGGTATTCCGGAGATGGAAGTGAATTTGAAGGGAAATATTTATCTGAATCAATCTCACCATACAGCGATAGAGATGGCTTGCTTTCAGGATCGACGGATGTTTCTGACGTTAGCTGGGTCGTTCCAACTGCACAGTTGACAGCATCTACATCTGCATTAGGAACACCTTTGCATACATGGCAAATGACGACACAAGGGATTAGCAGCTATGCACATAAAGGGATGTTTCGTGCGGCGGAAGCGATGGCGTTAACAGCCATACAGCTGATCAATCATCCGGAAGATCTGGAAAAAGTGAAGCAGGAATTTCGAGCATTTCAAGCAAAGAATCCTTATACATGTCCGATTCCAAAGGATGTAAAACCATCAAAACTACATCAATAAGATACAGGCAATTGGAGAGGAAATCGGCATTGCCGATTTCATTACTCCTTTTAACAAATGGAAAGAATAGATTAGGGGGTAAAATATGAATGCACAAACGAAGAAGAAAAGTGTTTTTGGTAAACTTTTAAATGGGATTGAAATCTTAGGGAATAGACTACCTGATCCCTTTATTCTATTTGCAGTTTTAGCAGTTGTTGTTATTGTATTATCATTTATTCTAAGCTCATTTGGTATTTCTGTTGTCCATCCTGGAAGCGGTGAAGTAGTTCCGATTAAAAATCTGGCTTCTGGTGAAGGGCTAGAATATATCTTAACTTCCATGCTTAGTAACTTCACTGGATTTGCTCCATTAGGCTTAGTATTAGCTATGATGCTTGGTGTTGGACTAGCTGAAAAAGTAGGGTTGTTGGATTATGCTATTCGAAAAACGATTTTAAAGGCACCTCGTGCATTCGTAACGTATGCAGTTGTTTTTGTTGGAATCATGGGTAACTTGGCGTCAGATGCAGCGATGATTCTAATTCCCCCATTGGCCGCAATGGTCTTCTACAAAATGGGGCGCAATCCGATTGCAGGTTTAGTGGCTGGATTTGCTTCAGCAGGTGCGGGGTTTACAGCGAACCTATTGATTGTTGGAACTGACGCTCTTTTAGCGGGTATTTCTACGGAAGCTGCCAAAATTATGGATGATGCATTTGCTGTTACACCAGTAGATAACTGGTATTTCAATATAATTTCTGTTTTTGTATTAACTGTAGTTGGTGCATTGATCACAGAAAAGATCATTGAACCAAGACTTGGTAAATATCAAGGAGAAGCAGTAGTCGTAGATGTTGAAGAAAATCCAAGAGCTGGAAAAGCATTTAGAAATGCCGTCATTGCCGGATTGGTGTATATAGCAATCCTCATCGTTGCAATTAATGTACCAAATAGTGCTTTGAGAAGTGAAGACGGTGGGTTGATACCATCCCCATTCTTATCAGGTATCGTTCCGATTATTCTGTTTTGGTTTTTAACGATTGGTGTAACGTATGGAATAACGTTAGGGAAAATTAAAACGTCAAAAGACGTAAGTAAATATATGGCTGAATCGATCAAAGACTTATCTGGTTATATCGTGTTAATATTTGCAATCTCCCAATTTATCGCTTACTTCAACTGGTCAAATATTGGGATTTGGATAGCAGTGAATGGGGCGGAATTCCTTACTGAAATTAACTTTACAGGAATGTGGCTTATTATCGGCTATATACTTTTGACTGCGATTCTAGAGTTTTTTATTACTTCAGGTTCTGCAAAATGGGCACTGGAAGCACCGATATTCGTACCGATGTTTATGAAGCTAGGATATCATCCTGCATTCACACAATTAGGTTATCGTGTAGCTGACTCATCTTTTAATATCATGACGCCATTAAACCCATATCTTGTCGTGATTCTATCGTTTATGCAAAAATACGATAAAAAGGCTGGTATTGGGACATTAATGTCACTGATGATACCTTATTCACTTATATTTTTAGGTGTTTGGATCATTTTAATTGCAATCTTCTACACATTCAATTTACCAATTGGACCGGGAGTTACACCTTTTCTATAAGATAAATGCTAACATGTACGTAGCAAGGTAGACAGATGCTTGTCTCATAAACGATAAGGGAGATTGATACATGATGGTCGTAGATCTTAATTCCGATTTATCGAAAAAAGTAATTGCTTGGAGACGGGATTTTCACCAATACCCGGAAACGGGGTTTCTAGAAATGCGAACGGCTTCGATTGTAGCGTCTATCTTAGATGAATTAGGGTTCGATTTAACAATGGGGAAATCTGTTATGTCAGACAATCATTGTATGGGGAAACCAGATACTGAAGCTACAAAAAAACATTATCTATGGGCGATCGAGAATGGAGCTAAGAAAGACTATGTTGCAAACTTTTCCGATGGATATACTGGGATAGTTGCAACACTGGATACCGGTATAGAAGGACCAACAACCGCCTATCGATTTGATATGGATGCGCTCGATATTCACGAATCGGAGTTGGACAGTCATTTCCCTAAGCAAGAGGGATTTAGATCAAAGCTTCCTCATAAAATGCATGCGTGCGGTCACGATGCCCACACAGCAATTGGATTAGGTTTGGCGACAGTTATTGCTAGCAATAAAGAAGCCTTAAAAGGGAAAATCAAATTGATCTTTCAACCTGCTGAAGAGGGAACGCGCGGCGCGAAATCAATGGCTAGTGCTGGAATCGTAGATGATGTCGATTATTTCATCGCCTCCCATGTTGGGACAGGGGTCCCACATCAACATTTCGTTGCTTCCAATAACGGTTTCTTAGCCACGTCGAAACTGGATATCACTTTTAAAGGCAAGGCATCCCATGCAGGAGCACAACCTGAGGAAGGAAATAATGCATTGTTAGCTGCTGCGAATGCGGCATTGAATATCCACGCAATCGCTAGAAATTCAAAAGGGATTTCAAGAATTAATGTCGGTGAATTACATGCTGGTTCAGGAAGAAATATTATCGCGGACTATGCATTTCTGAAAGCGGAAACTCGCGGTGAAAACTCTGAGGTGAATCAATATATAAAAAACCAGCTGGAATCGATCATCGCAGGTGCGGCACAAATGTATCAAGTCGATTATCAAATTGATACAGTCGGTGAAGCACTTAGTAGCCAAGGATCGAAAGAGTTGGCAGTGATTCTCAAGGGATGTGCAGAAGAGTCAGCCATGTTAAACGAAACAGCTTTGGAATCAAATGACGCGGCTGGTTCCGAAGATGCAACTTATTTCATGGAACGAGTGAAACAAAACGGTGGACTCGCAACATATTGTATTTTCGGCACAGACCTTCCTGCGGGACACCATAATGAACAATTTGACATCAATGAAGAAACGATGCTTGCAGCCGTAGATGTCTTATTTAAATCTGCTTTAAAATTAAATAGCCTATAAAATGGTTGTTAAAAAAGGGGATCTATGCGATTCCCTTTTTTATTATGAAAATATTGGTTCAATCAATTTTTATAGGAGTTAGTGAATAAAAATAAAACAATATAATATACTGAGTAATCCTTGTGAAATCAGTTGATTAAACGGATTTACCACTCACTCTATTTTTAAATAATGAAAATATGAGTTGACAATTTATTTTTATCTGTCTATACTAATTCTCAATCAGTTAGATTTTGATAATTATTTTGACAATTACATACATCTCTTATTAAGAGTGGCGGAGGGAATAGGCCCGATGAAGCCCGGCAACCGACAGATGAATTGATCTGAAAAGGTGCTACATCCTACAGGTGTTTTTAGCCTGGAAGATAAGAGGAGGATTTTTGCAGCCCTCTTCTTATTGAAGAGGGTTTTTCATATTCATTGAGTTGATATTGGATTCGTGCATAGTTAAATCCGACTATGCAGATTGGAACAATTGATGATAGGGTAAAATTGATTTTCTATATAAAAATGAGTTTAGGAGGAAATGAACATGAAAAAATGGATTGCATTAATATTAACGGTTATCGGTATAACGATGCTGATGTCAGCTTGCTCATCCGGTGAAGGAAAGGAAAAGGCGGAGTTGAAAAAAGTTGTGTTGGATTATGCATATTACTCGCCAACTAGCCTAGCGTTGAAGGAATTTGGTTGGGTAGAGGAGGCGTTTGAGGAACAGGGGATTGAAGTGGAGTGGGTACTCAGCCACGGAAGCAATAAAGCACTTGAATTTCTAAATTCGAAAAGTGTCGACTTCGGTTCGACAGCTGGGGCTGCTGCGTTAATTGCCAAGTCAAACGGTTCTCCGATTGAATCGGTCTATATTTATTCAAAGCCTGAATGGACTGCACTTGTGGCAACAGAGGATTCAGAAATTACATCAATCGAACAATTGAAGGGAAAGAAAGTGGCTGCAACGCTAGGAACGGATCCATATATATTCCTTCTCCGTTCGTTACAAGAAGTTGGTATGTCGTCCAAGGACTTGGAAATTGTGAATTTACAACACTCAGATGGCGCTAACGCTCTTTTGACAGGTCAAGTAGAAGCATGGGCAGGGTTAGATCCACATATGGCAAAAGTTGAAGTCGATTCTGGCGCAAAGTTATTCTTACGTGATCATGAAAAAAATACGTACGGAACGCTGAATGTCCGATCTGACTTTGCTGAACAACATCCTGAAGTAGTTGAAACAGTGATTGAAGTGTATGAGAAAGCACGGAAGTGGGTTTTGGAAAATCCGGATGAGGCAGCCGACATACTCGCACAAGAAGCTGACATGCAATTGGAAGTTGCGAAAAAGAGTTTAGAGCGTAATGACTTCTCTGAACCAATTCCTGGCCAGAAACAAATTGATGCACTGACTGCGGCAGGTGAAGTGTTGCAATCAGAAAATGTTATTAAAGGGGATGTGGATGTCGGGAAGACTGTAGAAGAATTGATTACTGATCAATTTGCAAAAAAAGTTATCGAATGAACTAGGGGGAATGGACATGACGGTCAATATTGACGAAAAAGGATTTTTTAAAGTAAAAGGAAAAAAGTCGGTCAAAGTTAGCTTTGAAAATAAAGTGAGGGGTTTAACGCTCGGCTTGATCATTCCGTTTATTCTTTTAGTCGTGTGGGAAGCAGCTGTCCGTTTCAATTGGCTTGATGCTTATGTCTTTCCGGCTCCGACAACCATTTTGCAAAAAATTATCGAGTTAGCCCAAGAAGGTAAACTTTGGGGGCATGTAGGAATTACGTTTTTTCGGGTTATGATCGGATTTCTAGCAGGAACAATTGCCGCGGTTATATTGGGATCCATCGTCGGTTATTTTAAATGGTTTGAGCAGTTGATGGATCCGTTAATTCAAGCATTTCGCTCAATACCCTCTCTAGCCTGGGTTCCATTGTTTATCCTTTGGATGGGTATTGGAGAGTCGTCCAAAGTGATGTTAATCGCTGTCGGTGTGTTCTTCCCGATCTATCTTAACATCGTCTCAGGTATTCAAGGGGTAGACCGTAAGTTAATTGAAGTCGGCAAGATCTATCATTTTACTCCGTTGCAAATTGTTCGTCGTATCATCTTGCCAGCTTCACTTCCAGCGTTTCTCGTGGGCTTGCGCAGTGGTGTTGGACTCGGCTGGATGTTCGTTGTAGCTGCCGAGTTAATGGGGGCCAGTCAAGGGCTTGGGTATTTGTTAGTTGTTGGTCAGAATACGTATTCACCCGAGCTTATTATCGCAAGCATTATTTTATTTGCATTGTTAGGGAAAGCAACCGATTCGTTGTTGAAATCATTGGAAGCACGTGCATTGAAGTGGCAAGACAACCTACAAAACCAACTATGATGGAGGGATTTCAATGTTGAAAGTGAAAGAGGCGACTAGGACATTCAATAACGGGCTTGCAGGATTCAACAACATATCATTTTCCATTAAGGAAGGGGAAACTGTTGGGATTCTGGGAACGAGTGGTTGTGGAAAAAGTACACTGCTTCGCGTTTTATCCGGACTCGATCAGAATTATGAAGGTGCAATTGAAATTGGGGGTGTAGGGGAACAGCCAATCGGTATGATCTTTCAAGAGCCAAGATTAATGCCTTGGCTTACTGTAAAAGAGAATATTTTATTCGGAGCGAAAGATGAGAAGGAGAAACAAGCAACGGTACATGAGTATTTGAATCTTGTCGGTTTGTCTGATTTTGACGCTCATTATCCGAAAGATTTGTCTGGAGGGATGGCGCAACGAACCGCAATTGCCCGTGCACTAATTGGAGAGCCAGATGTCTTGCTCCTAGATGAACCTTTTAGTGCATTGGATGCTTTCACTAAAATGCAATTGCAGGATTTATTGTTAAAAATTCAACAGAACCGTTTAACAACGATGGTAGTCGTTACGCATGACATCGATGAAGCGCTTTACTTATGCGATCGAATATTCATCCTCGGTGGTCAACCCGGCACATTGCAGGCGGAATTGTCAATTGACGTAGCGAAACCGAGAGATCGAGGCGATTCGTTTTTGGCGGCTAAAAAAGCAGAAATCCTTGAGCTTTTACATATCGAAAAGGAGGTTGTCTAACATGGCTAATGAGGAAGTGATTTATCCACATGAAGGAAATTACAACATTACGGCTGAACTCCCTTCAAGAAACGATTTCACATGGAAAAGTATTGAATCGTATTTCAGTTGGTCTGCTACCGGAAAAGTGAATATGGCTTATGAATGTGTCGATCGCCATGTCGTGGAAGGGTTTGGAGAGAAAGTCGCTCTACATTATTTTGGTGAAAATGAAGAGTACACAGTAACGTATCGTGAATTGAAGAAGAAAACGGATCTCTGGGCTACTGTTTTGAAAAAGAAAGGGGTAAAAAAAGGGGACTTCGTCTTTATCTTTTTACCGAAGCATCCTGATTGTCATATCGCAATGCTTGCTGCCATTAAACTTGGCGCTGTTGTCGGGCCACTATTCGAAGCGTTTATGGAAGATGCAGTAAAGGAGCGGATTGCCGATTGTGAGGGCGCTTATTTAATCGCTTCGCCTGAGTTGATCAAACGCGTGCCGCGTGCAGAATTGCCATCACTGAAAACGGTGTGGATAACGGCAGAGCCCGAACAATGCAAGGATGATGAAATTTCGTTGTTTGAAGAGGCGCGTACTATTGATAGTGAAGAAGACATCATCGAGTGGGTGGATTTGGACCATGCGCTAAATATTCATTATACGAGCGGTTCGACTGGCAGGCCCAAAGGAATTATCCATGCCCATCGAGCGATGATCCAACAATACATTACAGGCAGATGGGTATTGGATTTGAAGGATGAGGATGTCTATTGGTGCACAGCACACCCAGGTTGGGTGACAGGAACGGTATACGGAGTTTTCGCACCGTTGCTTAACCGGGCAACAATCGTCATTCACGGTGGCAGATTTAATGCTGATGAATGGTATTCCGTTTTAGAAAAGTCAGGTGTCACTGTTTGGTATAGTGCGCCGACAGCTTTCAGAATGTTAATGGCGGAAGGGGATGATAAGACAGCGAATTATGATTTGTCGAAGATCCGGCATGTTTTAAGTGTAGGCGAGCCGTTAAATCCAGAAGTGATCCGTTGGGGTACCAAAACGTTGTCGAACAGAATTCATGATACATGGTGGATGACTGAAACAGGGGCTCAACTCATTGTGAATCTTCCCTCCGAAAAAATTATTCCCGGATCTATGGGAAGACCGTTTCCGGGAATTGAAGCGGCAATTCTAGGAGATGACGGTGAAAAGCTTGCGCCCGGCAGAGTAGGACACTTAGCATTGAAAGCGAATTGGCCTGCAATAATGAGGGAAGTATGGAACGATCCTGCCAAGTATTCGACATATTTCCCGTTCGAAGGATGGTATGTATCTGGCGATTTGGCGACAATCGATGATAACGGCTATATCTTTTTCCAAGGCCGGAGCGACGATATGATCAATTCTTCAGGTGAACGAATCGGTCCATTTGAAGTAGAGAGTAAATTGATCGAACACCCAGCTGTTGCAGAGGTGGGTGTCATTGGGAAGCCAGATGCGTTGAGAGGGGAAATCGTCAAGGCATTTATCGTCTTACGAGATGGATTCGAAGCAAGTGATGCGCTGCTGCAAGAACTGCGTCAATTCGTACGAAGTGGTCTAGCTGCTCATGCTGCGCCGAGGGAAATTGAATTTCTTGAGGAGTTGCCTAAGACACCGATTAGCGGAAAAATCCTTCGACGGGAATTGAAAGCAAGGGAACTTCAAAAAGTAAACGTCTAACCCGCAAATAACAAACTAACAGATAGTACTGAGGAGGAAATAATGATGAGCAAAGAAGATTTATATAGAAAATCATATTTTAACCGTTTAGGAGAATTAAGTGATCTAGCACCTGATGCTTTTAAGGCATTTGTACAGTTTGACAAACTTGCCTTAGCAGAAGGAAAACTAACGAAGAAATTAAAAGAATTGATTGCTATTGCTGTTGCCCATACAACAGGTTGTCCGTATTGTATCGATATTCATGTAAAAGCAGCAAAATCAGAAGATGTTACGAAGGAAGAAATGTCGGAAGCCATCTTGGTCGCTACGGCCTTAAAGGCAGGCTCCGCTCTTGCTCATGGAGTGAATGCATTAAATGCATACGATCAAAATGGCGAGGATGAATACTATAAAGCATCTTATTTCAATAGATTAAAGGAATTCTCAACAATAAATGGAGATGTCTTTAAGTCGTTTGTTGATTTCGATGCAAAAACAATGAAAGAAAGTATATTAAGTGTAAAAGAAAAGGAATTGATTGCTGTCGCTGTTGCCCATACAACAGGTTGCCCGTACTGTATTGACATTCATACAAAGGGTGCAAAGAAAGCAAATGCAACGAAGGAAGAACTAGCAGAATCGATTCTGGTGGCAACTGCATTAAAAGCGGGTTCAGCTCTGGCTCACAGTGTGAATGCATTAAATGCATATGATGATTAAAGAAGTAAAAAAGCGATACAAACATTCATAGCAATGTTTGTATCGCTTTTTCTAATTGAATGTTACGCTAATAAATGATTAAATACTTGCCATGTTATAATTTCCTTAGACGATTATTTCTAATAATAGGAGATATTATATGTTAAACAAGCACCTGACCCAAAAAGAACGTAAAATAGACATGACGGCTTTGTTGTTGACAGCTTTGTTGACGGCGATTGCGGGGGAGTTTAAACTCATTCCATTTAATGGGGAGTCGTTTCGTTTTAGTTTAGGGAGCATCACTTTTTTTCTCCTCCTCCTCATCCGTCCGGCTGGATCTCTTCCTTTGACGGGGCTTGTGACGGGCTTGACTGTCGTTATGTTCCGAACTTGTGTTGAAATGATGACAACGTCTGTTTCATTAATGGATAGTTTCCAGCATCATCTGCCTATCTTATTGTATTATGTTGTTTTTGCGATAGGTTTTCATATCATTTGTATTGACAAGTATCGAGCGGCTCCGCTTTTGTTGGGCTCATGGGCAGCTCTATTTGAGTTTGTTGGGAACGGTGCAGAAAGCATAATGCGTATATGGATGTTAAACCGTGATTGGTTGATGGTGAAAGACTGGGCGTTAATCGGCGGAGTGGCAATGTTTCGCAGTTTCTTCGTTGTAGGGCTATATAGTTCAATAATGTTATCTGAACAGAAAAAGCGCATGCAGGAAATGCTAGGGATCGGTTCGAATTTGTATGCGGAGTCGCTTTATTTACAGAAGTCGATGAATCATATTGAGCAAGTAACTGCCTCGAGCCATGAGTTATACCGGAAGTTAAAACAAGAAAATCTGCATGACTTGAGTGTACAGGCACTAGCAATCGCGCAAGAAATTCATGAAGTGAAAAAAGACTCCCAGCGTATACTGTCAGGTTTGTCCAAGATTACTAAAGAAAAGAGCGCTGATCTCTTTCGATTATCAGATCTGTTTGACTTTGTTATTACGTCGAATCGGAAATACAGTGTCATGTTGAATCGGACAGTCGAATTCCGGCTAACGATGTCAGTCGATTATGAAACGGATCAGCATATCCCGCTATTGGCTTTATTAAACAATGTTACGGCCAATGCGGTTGAGTCGATTAATCAAATGGGTTCTATTTCCATTAAAGTGTCCGAAGAAGCGGACAATCTATATATTGTAATTCAGGACACGGGCAAAGGCATTCAAAAAGAAGATCTCCCCATTTTGTTTGAGCCGGGCTATACAACGAAGTTTAATGAACAAGGAGTGGCGGCAACAGGCATTGGTCTTTCCCATGTCCAACAGATTACACAAATGCTGCAAGGGGAGCTCCATATTGAGACAGAAGAAACGGGAACGGTTTTCCATATACGGATCCCTTCCTATACAATACGAAAAATTAGGTGATGAATCGTGCGTTATTTTATCGTAGATGATGATTCGGCATGTCGGAAAATGCTTGAGCATGTTATTAAAGAAGACGGTCTTGGTTATGTGGCCGGAGAGGCGGAGAACGGAGTGAAGGCACTTGCGCCCATTCTGTCCTCGCAGCCTGACATTGTACTGATCGACTTTCTTATGCCTGGACTTGATGGGATCGAAACGATGGAACAATTGAAAAAGCAAGGATTCCAAGGGAAGTTCATAATGATTTCCCAAATCGTCAATAAGGAAATGGTCGGCGAAGCGTATGAGAAAGGTGTAGAGTTCTTTATTCATAAACCGATTAATCGCGTGGAAGTGCGGAGCGTTCTAACGAAAACTAAGGAGAGCTATCAACTTCAACAGTCATTGAAAATGATACGAGAGTCGTTGGCGAATATCGATGCATCTGGAGAACAACCAAAGCGACAAAGCGTGAGTGATATTGTCCGATTCATTTTAAATGATATGGGGATTATTGGTGAGGTGGGCAGTGATGACATCATTGCCATCATCGGTGAGCTTATGAAACGGCAAGATCGGTCGCCGCAATTGCCTCCGTTAAAAGAATTGTACGAGGCGGTCGCTCGGGGAATGAAAGATGTCGATGTGTCAAAAGAGAGTAAAGCGATTGAACAGCGGATCCGCCGGACTATTGCAGCCGCTATAAACAACCTCGCCTCGATGGGAGTGGTCGATTATACTTCTCCTCAATTCGAATATTATGCGCCACGCTATTTCGACTTTCAGGACATACGTCTCCGCATGAAACAAATCGAAGCAGACCTTCCAACACCGTCGCGTGTAAAAGTTAATATAAAAAAATTCCTTCAAGTGCTTTATATTGAAACGGAAGAAAGATATAAGAATCTTTGAAGAGGAACTGATTTATTTAGAACATTTTTCCTTTAAATAAATTAATTTTATGTTTGTCGGATTATGTCGGATTTGATAAGTCTCTCTTACACTATTGAAAGTGAGAAAACGCTTTCAATGGTAAAAGAGGGAGGTCATTTTGATGAAAAAGAAATTTAAATTTCCATTAGCATATCAAATACTTGTCGGTTTAATAGCAGGAATTATCGTAGGGGCGATCTTTTATGGAAACCCCGCAATAGAAACTTATTTGCAGCCACTTGGTACAATCTTTATTAATATGATTAAAATGATTGTCGTGCCGATCATCGTCTCAACTTTAATTGTCGGTGTTGCGGGAACTGGTGATTTGAAGCAATTAGGTAAACTTGGCGGAAAGACAATGATTTATTTCCAAATCATTTCGTTAGTCGCGATTATCGTTGGATTGTCCGCAGCGAATATTTTCAAACCGGGTGAAGGCATTGACATGTCGACTTTGGCAAAAGGCGATATCGACTCATATGTCCAAACGACTGAAAGTGTGCAGAATGAAAACTTCATGGACGTTCTTGTCGGCATCGTGCCGAGCAATGTCATTCAAGCGATGGCTTCAGCCGATATGCTTGCAGTTATTTTCTTCTCCGTATTGTTCGGGTTAGGCGTCGCTTCTATTGGTGAACGCGGAAAGCCGGTGCTTGCCTTTTTCCAAGGCACAGCAGACGCCATGTTCTGGGTGACAAACTTAATAATGAAATTCGCACCAATCGGCGTATTCGGTTTGATCGGTGTGACAGTATCGAAATTCGGACTCGAGTCGTTAGTGCCGCTTGGTAAATTAATGATTCTTGTCTATGCGACAATGATTTTCTTCGTCATCGTCGTTCTTGGCGGAATTGCGAAGATGATCGGTTCAAGCATCTTCAGCATTATCAAACTGTTAAAAGACGAACTCATTTTGGCTTACTCTACGTCGAGCTCTGAAACTGTATTACCGAAGCTTATGGAAAAGATGGAGAAATTCGGTTCTCCGAGAGACATCGTGTCATTTGTAATTCCAACTGGCTATTCCTTTAACTTGGACGGCTCGACGTTGTACCAAGCACTTGCGGCGATCTTCATCGCGCAAATGTATGGCATTGATTTGAGTATCATGGAGCAAGTTACATTAGTATTGGTTCTCATGATCACTTCTAACGGGATTGCGGGAGTACCAGGCGTTTCCTTCGTCGTATTACTCGCAACGCTTGGCACCGTCGGTATTCCATTGGAAGGACTTGCGTTCATCGCAGGTGTCGACCGACTGCTCGACATGGGCCGTACGGTCGTCAACGTACTTGGAAATGCTTTGGCTACGGTTGTTATGGCTAAATGGGAAGGCCGCTTCCGAACAGATAAAAGCAAACATACACCGGTTAATCCGGTTAGTGAAACAATATAAAATGTCAAACGGACAGGCAGTTTTGTCACCCTGAATGGGTAGCAAAGCTGCCTGTTTTAATGATAACTGTAAGAATAAATACAACTTCTACAATTTCTATAGAAGGTTTCATGTTGGATATGTAGAAGTAATCTATATTGTAATGGAAGTTTGTGAAAATGACTGGGGGATAGAATTGTGAAAATTAAAGGTTTTGGTGGAGTCTTTTTAAGATCGAAGGATATTGAAAAACTGAAAAATTGGTATGAAGAAACTTTACGTATTTCAATGGGGGATTGGAATGGTGCAATTATTAAACCGGATGCAGATAATGAGACAGTCTTTTCCCTTTTTAAAGAAGGAAGTAGTTATTTTCCGGTAGAACAGCCCGTTATGTTAAATTTCCAAGTGGAAGACATAGAAGGATGGATAGAGCACTTCGAGAAAATTGGTGTGCCTCTTCTTAAAGAACCTGAAAAGAGTGAGTATGGGACCTTTGTTTGGATTTCCGATCCAGAAGGAAGATGGATTGAACTTTATGAAAAGTGATGATAAAACGACCCTATTGAGAAGAAATATATTCTCGTAAAAGAATCTTCACTATGTGCATGCTGAAAATTAGTCAATCGAAAGAATTTTGGAATAGGGACAACTTGACTCCGAATAGATTGATTCAGTACGTATGCATACAAGGGGGAGATTCGTATGTATTGGAATGAAGAGGTTCAAAGCGGTAGCCCTAACATATCGCCGATGGAGTTTGTGGAACGGTCTTTAGAGGAAATTCGGTTTTGGTCAAGGATTATGAAAGAACATTCCTTGTTTCTAAGATTGGGATTTCGATGTGAAGATACACAACTAATCGCAGAAGCAAATCAATTTTTTCACATTTTTGAACGGATTGAACAACAGTCGCATGCTTTTACGAATCAAACAGACCCGATGACAATCAGAAGGTTCAATTCGGAAGTCCAGATGGCTGCGACGAATATTTATGCTTTTAAACGGAAAGTGTTAGGGTTAATCCTCACTTGCCAGTTGCCCGGCGGAAACAATTTCCCTCTATTGGTAGACCATATTAGTAGGGAAGCCAATTATTTCAGAAAGCGACTCATTGAGTTGAATGAAGGCAAATTACAACCGCTTGCAGATGCGATCATTAAAGAGAATGTGTTCTTTTTACGGATCATGGCTGATCATGCCAAGTTCATCGGGCATTTACTGGACCCTTCAGAAAGAAAGTTAGTTGATATGGCAAGGAATTTTAGTAATGACTTTGATGAATTGCTGTTCCAGGCAAGAGATCTGGATGGAATGAGACCGTATTCACAAACAGTTCCGATGTTGGATCAATTCCTAGATCAAAATCGCGTGTCGGTCGTTTCCCTCCGTGACTTTAAAAAGACGGCTAGAGAGCTGATTGAAGAATGTAGAATCAAGAGCATTATCCATCCATTACTAGCAGACCATGTTTATCGCGAGGCGGATCATTTCCTCACGATTATTGATATGTTCGACGCACATCTCACTGGAGCCAATTCATGAAAGTATAAAAAAGGATGGCATTAATCTTTGAAAAGTCAAAGTTAGTGCCATCTTTATTTTTGTTCAATAATATATTCCATTACTCTAGTTTTTGAGAAACTTGATTGCGTCCATAAGTAACTGAAGATCAGACAATATGACAGTCCTTAGGCTTTCTGGACATCTAGTTACATCATTCTTCAATTTTTGTATTTCGTTCTGAATAAAATATAATTCTTTAATTGAACTCACCTCTCCATTACAATTATACCCAGTTGTTAAGGGGGTAAAACGGACTATCTACTCATAATACAGAAAAGTAAATTCACATTTTATGAGAATTGATAGCTAGTAGTTGGGTATGGATGAAATAATAGAGAGAATATTGTAATATAAGATTATTAGAAGTAACAATCAATATTGTCGAAAATATAAGCGGGGGAGAGAAAACAACTCTTCCCTGCTTGCTGTTTTATCTAATAAATCCGTTTTAACAGCTGTAGTTATATAGTAATCATAATAGAAGGAGCAATATAAATGGAAAGAATATTTAGAGGTATTCCGAATGAAAGACTCAGTTCAATAGTTACTCACAATCCTGATCCTATCTTTTTATTTGGGGAAGAGGGGAAGGTATTGGATGTGAATAAAGCTGCTGTAGAATTATTTGGATATGCAAAGTCCGAATGGATGGACATCGGTTTTCAGGAGATAATTGCTCCCGAAAGTATGAACGAAGTTGTTGAGATATTTGCTAAAACAATGAGTGGGGAATACTGCTCCTGTAATGCAAAAGCTTACAGTAAAGAGGGCAAGCTGCTTCATTTGCGTGTGAAAAACCTACCTCTCTTTGAAATGGATCAGCAGCCCAGAAACATAATGGTTGTCGTAAAAGATGTGACCGAACTAGTCGAAACGAAGGATAAATTGCGAATAACAGCAGAGAAATTAAAGTTTTTTTACGAGTCATCCGCAGAAGCAATGGACATTATTGACTTAGACGGCAATGTCGTACAGGTGAATAAAGCCTTCGAGGATATGTATGGCTGGAAAGCGGAAGAAATAGTAGGAACCCCTATGCCAACAATTCCGGCTAAACAAATGGAGCAAGTGAAAAGAGACCGTGCGCGTATGTTAAATAACGAAAGCATACGAGGATTGGAAGTAGAATGTTTGAAAAAGGACGGAACATTGATCCCTGTCAGTATAACGTTATCTCCACTTCATGACGAACATGGGAACATTATCGCTTTTTCCGGTATTTCGAGAGATGTTTCAGAGAAGAAAAGAATTGAAGAGGCCTTGATCCGAAGTGAAAAAAAATATCGTTTGATTGCTGAAAACATGACAGATTTAGTGACAGTTATAAACAGTGTCGGGATGATAACCTATGCATCACCCTCACTCACGCCGGTTCTAGGATTTCCTCTGGAATATTATCAAGGTAAAAATGCTATCGACATCGTTCATCCGGAAGATTTGCCCGTAGTGCAAGAGCAGTTTTATTCTTTATTCCACTCACAGGGATCCGCCGAAATGGAATTTAGGTATGAGCATAAAACGAGAGAATGGATATGGCTCGAAGCGAAAGGGACTTATTTTGTCGACGAAAAAAACGGTGAAGGTTTTATATTGGTCGTCTCCCGTGTCATCGAAGAAAAAAAGATGATGCGCGAGAAACTGACGCAATTGGCTTTCCATGACGAACTGACAAAATTGCCGAATCGGAGACTATTTCAAGAAATCATGCGCCAAACTTTGAAGGAAGCAAAACGACATGAAGAGAAATGCGCATTGTTGTATATGGATATTGATAAATTTAAATGGGTGAATGATCATCTGGGCCATTCCGTCGGTGATGAATTATTGATACGGATTGCGGAAAGGGTGAAACGCACTCTCCGAGAAAGTGATGTGTTTGCACGACTAGGCGGGGATGAATTCCTCGTGCTTCTTCCCGATACAGATGAGAACGCGGCGATAGCAATCGGAAAACAAATTTTGGACACCTTCGTGGAAGAATGGAAAATAAGAGGGAACTCCTTTACGACCACCTCTAGCATCGGCATCGCCATATTTCCGAGGGATGGGGCTACGATGGACGAGTTGATGACGAATGCCGACAATGCCTTGTACAAAGCAAAGGAAAATGGACGCAACACATATATAACATACTCAAGTTTAGATTAATTCGATAAAAATGGCCTCTCATCAAACCTTAGTATTGATGAAAGGCCATTTTTGTAGCAATGCTTGATGCCTCAAGCGATTGGAGTCGATCTTAATCTACTTCAATGATTTCACGTTCGTTCAAAGGTTGAACAGGACGTTGGTTTTCAGGGAAATTTAGCTGATAGGCTTGAATTTGTTCTTTTGACATTTCAATCGGTTCTTCGAAAACAATCCATTTCACTTTTTCTGAACAAGGCGGTGTTGTCAATGAACCGTTGTAATAGTAAGTTGTTTGATCTGAAGGAAGTAAAGCTTGTAAATCAATAGTTTCATTTAACTCAATATCATTCTCTGTTTCATTCATTGGTAATAGATCCCAAATAGGTGCAAGTTTTTCGTTTTCTTTTCCTTCTTTAATCATCAGACCAAGTACTGCTAGTCCACCGTCCGTATCTTGGTGTACAAGATGGAGTTCCATATCCATGTTTTGACCATTGATCTGATGCTCGCTTGGTGTATGGAAATGGAATTGAGCAAGTTTGTATTCTGTTCCTTCAACGATAATGCTATTGCTTGGTGTTGCTGGATTAGCCTGTACGGAATGGCCGTTATTAATGATTGAAAAGTTTGTCGGCTCATATTGAATCTTAAAATTATCTAGTTCTTCGCTCGTTTTAACTTGTGAGAATTCAATATTAATTGGTGATTGCTCATTTCCTTCTGTACATGCTGAGAATGTAGGATCTAATTCCCCCCATTTGTCGGGACCTGTTTCTTCATCATAAGACCATTGCATGTTGGTAGTGTCGTCTGACTCTGTTTCTTCATTTTCTTTTGTGACAGTTACAGTTTCTTTTTCCTTTTCTGATGTAGCTGTCTCTGTTGTTTCTTTTGTTTCTGTTGCCTGTTCTGAGCATGCTCCCAACACCAAGCTTAACAGGACAACTAGAAATGGATACAAATATTTCTTTTTCATTTTTGAAAAATCCCCTTCTTCCTTATTTTTTTTCTGTACTATTGCACAAGAAATACTATACTAAATAAATTCATCAAAACAAGACAATAATTACCAAATGAGTGCGAATTCCACAATACAGTTAATAAATACTACACGTTTGCAAATTAACAGGAATGAACGTGTGATTTAACCCTTGGTGCTTACTGACTAAGTTCCATCTTATGGATGCTCAGAGAAGCTCATATTGAATTGAGTTAGTAAATTTTATGTCAAAAAATTTTAGATAGTGAACATATATAATTAGGAGTGAATAATTCATTTCCGGTTGGAAAATGCTATATGGTATAGTGGATGGATGAAAGAAGGTGAATCCAGTGAGACATAGATATGGAAGGCTCATTAAAAAGGATAACATCGTCGTGTTTCCTGGCGCCTTGGAACGCCTGATTGAAAAAGGGTTGGATGCTGTTGAAGATACAGACTACGCAGAAGCTGTTGAGGCTTTCGGACAGGCGTATCATTTTGATCCTGACAACACTCGGATATTGGCGCCTTACGCAGTTTCTTTATATGAAACAAAAGACTTTGAATTGGCAAAAGAAGTGGCAACAAAATTATTACATAGCGGGACAACCGACTATCTTGACGCCATGGAATTGTATTTGGCAATCAGCATACAATTACAGGATTATGAAGAAGTTGAAATGACGATCGAAACTCTTTTCGACGAAGATATCATACCGCCAGACATGGTGAAGAAATTCAACTATTTACGGGATTTGAATAAAAGACTTTCCTATAGATATGTACGTGAGGAAGTGGAACCTCAACAAAAAGATTTGTTTTCATTGAAGGAATTCATGGAAAGTTCGACTGAGGCGCAACAGAAAATCCTGGCGTTTTTTGAGAACGGTGAATTGGATGGGGCAACCAAAAGTCTGCTGGCGCAAATTGTCGAAAAGGAAGGCTTGCACCCGGTCGTCATAACGTATGCGCTTGTACTTCTGCGTGAATCAGGATTTGACAAGGAAGTGACAGTCCGGAAGTTTGGACGTGCAAAACGTGTCATTCCTTCAGAACTCGAACTACCAAACCAAGATGAACGATCCATCGAGGTGATCGATCAACTAACCAGCCTATTTGAGAAGGATCCCTCCCGGTTGCAAATGGCAATTGAAGCAAGCCTTCGCTACGGCATCATTGCATATCCATTCTGCTGGGACGGATTTTCAACTTTCGAAGTAGCGGATGCATATAAGCAATACATAGAAAGCATGTTCACAGGAGAACTAATGGTAGCAACGGAATTGATTTCCTGGATCAAATCTGTCGATGAACAGACAGATAGGTAATATGCAGTAAATCTGTTGAAAGATCGAAAGACTATGATATACTGTAATGGTTGTAAATAGCGTATAAACGTGAGAAAATATACTGGTGATAATGATTCGGAGGTATTTACATGTCTGTTAAATGGGAAAAAGAAGAAGGCAATAAAGGGACGCTTACAGTTGAAGTTCCTGCAGAAACAGTTGACGCAGCAATCGACGAGGCTTTCAAGAAAGTTGTAAAGAAAGTGCAAGCGCCTGGATTCCGTAAAGGGAAAATGCCCCGCAAAATGTTCGAAAGAATGTACGGCGTAGAGTCGCTTTATAATGACGCGCTGGACATCATCCTTCCGGAAGCGTATTCAAACGCGCTTGACGAAGCAGAAGTTGAGCCGATCGCTCAACCTGAAATTGAAATTGATGAAATGGAAAAAGGCAAAGCGCTCGTATTCAAAGCGCATGTTACGTTGAAGCCTGAAGTGAAGCTTGGTGACTATAAAGGTCTCGAAGTGACACGCCAGGAAACAGAAGTGACAGACGAGGAAATCGAGCAGCAATTGAAAGATCGTCAAACAGCATTGGCTGAAATGGTCGTGAAGGAAGACGGCGCTGTTGAAAATGGCGACACTGTCAACCTTGACTTTGAAGGATTCGTTGATGGCGAAGCTTTCGAGGGCGGAAAAGCTGAAGGGTACGACCTTGAAATCGGTTCCGGTTCATTCATTCCAGGATTCGAAGAGCAAGTTGTCGGCATGAAACAAGGCGAAGAAAAAGACGTCGAAGTGACTTTCCCTGAAGAGTACCATGCAGCTGAATTGGCTGGAAAACCAGCAGTATTCAAAGTGAAAGTGCATGAAATCAAGTCGAAGGAAGTTCCTGAGCTTGACGACGAGCTTGCAAAGGAAATCGATGAGAGCGTCGAGAGCCTTGAAGAGCTTCGTACAAAAATGAAAGAACAGACAGCTGAAGAAAAGAAGAGCGCAGCTGAAACAGCAATGCGTGATGATCTTGTAGAAGCTGCAGCAAGAAACGCTGAAATCGATATTCCTGAAGTGATGATCGATTCAGAAGTAGACCGCATGATGGATGAGTTCGGTCAACGCCTGCAAATGCAAGGCATGAACCTTGATTTGTATTTCCAATTCTCTGGTCAGGATGAAGCTGCATTGCGCGCTCAAATGAGAGACGATGCAATTAGCCGCGTTCGTGTTTCCTTGACGCTTGAAGCAATCGGCGCTGCTGAGGATATCAAAGTGACCGATGAGGAAATCAATGCTGAGCTTGAAAAAATGTCTGAACAATTCGGTATGGAAGTCGACCAAATCAAACAGACATTAGGCGGAACAAAAATGCTTGAAAACGACTTGCGCTTCAACAAGACTGTAGAATTCCTAGTTGAGAATGCAAAAGTCACTGAATAATAGGTAATGAAAAATACAAGGTGCGGGGGTTCCGTACCTTGTTTTTCATAGGTGGGAATTTTTGAGGCAGCTCTGGCAGCGAAGTTCTAATTAGTTGATAAAACCGGGGGAATCTTGTAAGATTGTCACTTGAATAGGGGTGAGCTTGATGTTCAAATTTAATGACGAAAAAGATAATTTAAGTTGTTCTTTTTGTGGTAAAACCCAAGACCAGGTGAGAAAACTCGTTGCAGGTCAGGGTGTTTATATTTGTGATGAGTGTGTTGAACTTTGTGCGGAAATCGTCGAGGAGGAAGTAGGCCTTGATGAGCACTTCGAGCTAAAAGATGTTCCGAAACCACGTGAAATCCAAGGCATCTTAGATGAATATATTATCGGCCAAGACCGTGCTAAAAAATCGTTAGCCGTTGCGGTTTACAACCATTACAAACGAATCAATACGAACAGCAAGGTAGACGATGTGGAAATTGCAAAATCGAATATCGTTCTAATTGGTCCTACAGGTAGCGGTAAAACATTGTTAGCACAAACGTTGGCACGAATTCTTGATGTTCCTTTCGCAATTGCGGATGCAACTTCTTTGACAGAAGCTGGATATGTCGGTGAAGATGTAGAAAATATACTTTTGAAGCTGATCCAAGCGGCAGATTTTGATATTGAGCGTGCTGAAAAGGGTATCATCTATATTGACGAAATCGATAAAGTTGCCCGGAAATCGGAAAATGCATCGATTACCCGCGATGTATCAGGTGAAGGTGTACAGCAGGCCCTCTTGAAGATTCTTGAAGGCACAGTTGCAAGCGTTCCACCACAAGGCGGTCGTAAGCATCCTCATCAGGAATTCTTGCAAATCGATACAACTAACATCCTCTTCATCGTCGGCGGCGCCTTCGATGGCATGGAAGAAATCATCAAACGCCGTACCGGACAAAAAGTGATCGGCTTCGGCACGAATGTTGATGAGGAATCAAAAGAGGAAGCTTCCTTGCTTTCAAAATTGATCCCGGAAGATTTACAACGTTTCGGGCTAATTCCTGAATTCATTGGCCGTTTGCCAGTCATTGCGACATTGGAGCAGTTGAATGAAGATACTCTATACCAAATCCTCACTGTTCCAAAAAATGCAATTGTCAAGCAATACCAGAAGATGGTTGAATTGGATGGCGTTGCATTGAGATTTGAAGAGGATGCACTTCTCGAGATTGCCAAGGAAGCGATTGAACGGAAGACGGGTGCTCGTGGGTTACGTTCCATTATCGAAAATATCATGTTGGATATCATGTATGAACTGCCATCACTAGATGAAGTGACCGAGTGCATTATTACGAAAGATTCCGTCCTGAAAAAGTCAAGTCCAATCCTTTATCGAGAAGATGGTACACAGTTTGATCTCGATCAAGAGAAGAATACGGCTTGAGAATTGGAGGACTAAAGCTGACTCCGACGAAGCGAACCATCGCTCATCGGTTGTCGGCTTTTTCCACCTTATATGAAATGTACATATTGGATATACATAACTTATGGAGGTGACTTCCGCATGCCAAATGAAAAAAAGCTGAACGTGCCTTTATTGCCTTTACGCGGGATGTTGGTTTATCCGACGATGGTTTTACATATTGACGTCGGGAGGGAACGCTCCGTATTTGCTGTCGAACATGCAATTACGAACGGCAATTACATCATGCTCGCCTCACAGAAGGACACGAGCGTAGAAAATCCGGAAGCCGAAGATTTATATCAGGTCGGTCTTTTAGCTTATGTGAAGTCATTGACTGAACTGAACAACGGGACATACCGACTACACATTGAAGGCATTGAGCGGGCGGAGTGGTCAAACTACGAAGAAGCAGATCTCTATCCGGTGGTAGATGTGGAAAGAATTCCTGACGACACGGAAGTAGATGCGGAAATTACCGCCCTCATGCGAACTTTACTTCCTTATTTCGAGAACTACACAAACTATTCCTCGAAGGTTTCTCAAGAGACGTTCGATTCCATCGCATCAATCGAAGAGCCTGGAAGGTTTGCGGATATGATTGCTTCCCATTTGCCGTTGAAATTGTCTGCTAAACAGGAAATCCTGGAAATAACCGATGTTAAGAAGAGATTGGAGTTTTTGATTAACAAACTCCACGATGAACAGGCAATCCTTGCATTGGAACGAAAAATTAACGCCCGTGTTAAAGAAGCGATGGAACGCACTCAGAAAGAATTTTATTTGCGCGAGCAGATGAAAGCCATCCAAAAAGAGCTGGGCGACAAAGATGGAAAAAGCATCGAAGTCGTCGAGTTGACGAAAAAAATAGAAGAGGCGGGCATGCCCGAAAATGTGAAACAGGCTGCATTGAGGGAGCTTGACCGGTACGAAAAAGTTCATTCCGCATCGGCTGAAAGCGGAGTGATCCGGAATTATATCGATTGGCTCATCGCTTTGCCGTGGACTGCTGCTTCGAAGGATCAATTGGATATTAAACGGTCCGAGGAAATCCTGAACCGTGACCATGAGGGCCTCGATTCGGTCAAGGAGCGTATTTTAGAATATCTTGCAGTCCGTCAAATGACGAATTCATTGCGAGGTCCGATTCTTTGCCTCGATGGACCGCCAGGAGTCGGGAAAACTTCTTTGGCTCGCTCTATTGCGGAGTCTTTGGGACGTAAATTTGTCCGGATTTCCCTTGGTGGAGTGCGGGATGAATCCGAAATTAGAGGGCATCGCCGTACATATGTCGGTGCAATGCCGGGACGGATAATTCAAGGCATGAAAAAAGCGGAGAAAATCAATCCAGTATTCTTGCTTGATGAAATCGATAAGATGTCCAATGACTTCAGAGGAGATCCGTCATCTGCCATGTTGGAGGTCCTTGATCCTGAACAGAATGCGACGTTCAGCGATCACTATATTGAAGAGCCATATGATTTATCGAATGTGTTATTTGTCGCGACTTCAAATGATTTAAGTTCTATTCCCGGTCCTCTAAGGGATCGTATGGAGGTCATTTCCATTCCGGGGTATACCGAACTTGAAAAGCGATCCATTGCAAAAAACCATCTCATTCCGAAACAGCTGAAGGAGCACGGTTTAACAAAGTCACAAGTCCGTTTCAGCGACGAAGCGATCCGTGACATCGTCCGTTATTACACACGTGAAGCAGGCGTTCGCGGGCTGGAGAGGGAAATTGCAAGGATTTGCAGGAGAGCGGCGAAGCAAATCGTAACAGGGGAAAAGAAAAGCGTCACGGTCAGCGTGAATACGCTTGAAACGCTTTTAGGCAAGAAGAAGCATATGTATGGACAAGCTGAGACGAAAAACCAGATCGGTGTAGCAACCGGCCTTGCTTATACGACTGTCGGGGGAGATACGCTCCAAATCGAGGTTTCATTGTCTCCCGGCAAAGGTAAACTCATATTGACGGGCAAGTTGGGCGATGTCATGAAGGAATCGGCGCAAACAGCGTTATCTTATGTCAGATCCAGGGCAGTGGATTTTAATATCAACCCTAATTTCCATGAATCGAGCGACATCCATATCCACGTTCCTGAAGGTGCAGTCCCGAAAGATGGCCCATCTGCAGGAGTGACGATTGCGACAGCTCTCGTTTCTGCCTTGACGAAGCGACCGATCCGCCGAGAGGTTGGAATGACAGGTGAAATCACGCTACGTGGAAGGGTACTACCAATCGGGGGCGTGAAGGAAAAGTCGTTAAGTGCGCATCGGGCGGGCTTGACGACGATCATCTTACCAATTGCCAATGAGCGTGACATTGAAGATATACCGGAAAGTGTGCGTAGAGAGCTTACATTCAAGCTTGTCTCGGATGCTGAAGAAGTATTGGCGTATGCATTAGAGGAGGCTTCAGAATGAAAGTCAATCAAGTTGAAATGATCATGAGTGCGGTTAAACCTGAGCAATACCCGGATGATGGCTTCCCGGAATTTGCACTGGCAGGACGTTCGAATGTAGGCAAATCATCGTTCATCAATAAAATGATCGGACGAAAGAGTTTGGCCCGTACATCTTCGAAGCCTGGAAAGACCCAGACTCTGAACTTTTATAAAATTGAAGAAAAACTGTTTTTTGTTGATGTTCCAGGTTATGGGTACGCGAAAGTGTCAAAATCCGAACGGGAAGCATGGGGGAAAATGATCGAGAGGTATTTGACAGGTCGAGAACAGCTGCGCGCTGTAGTCCTGATTGTAGATCTAAGACATCCCCCTACTACCGACGATTGCATTATGTATGACTTTTTAGGGCATTACGATATTCCTACTATCGTCATCGCAACGAAAGCGGATAAAATTCCGAGAGGCAAATGGGAAAAACATAAAAAAATCGTAAGAAACGAATTAAATATGCGCGCTGGAGATCCTTTAGTATTATTCTCTTCTGAAAAAGGAATTGGTATGGATGAGGCTTGGCGTGAGATCGAGAATAGAATGTAATTGCAATCCGGATGAAAACAATGTTCATCCGGATTTTCAAATCTAAGGTGTAGGTGGATTGCTTAGATGCAGCAGGGTCACCTTATGATCCCGAGCGTCTTGCCGCCCGAGCTAGATGCTAGTTGGGATGAAATACATTAGAATTATTACAAATACAGGGAACAAACCGTTGATAATTCAAGAGTTAGTCACAAAATAGACCGTTAATAACCGTGTAATATGTTATAATCGTATATGTTAATATAAGAACGGGAGAGGTGTGAACACCTTATGTATACAATCGTGGTCGGTGTCAACCACCGAACAGCTCCAGTAGAAATCAGGGAAAAATTATCTTTTGTAGAGGCTGAGTTGCCAAAGGCGATGCAAGCTTTGCAAAAAGAGAAGAGCATTTTGGAGAACGTTATCATTTCTACGTGCAATCGAACTGAAATATATGCTGTAGCTGATCAAATCCATACTGGTAGGTATTATGTGAAGCGTTTCTTGGCGAACTGGTTCGATATGGAGCTCGAGGAATTATCCCCGCATTTGCTTATATATGAAAATGATGCAGCGATTGAACATTTGATGCGTGTATCAGCGGGAATTGATTCGATGGTGCTTGGTGAAACGCAAATTTTAGGACAAGTCCGTACAAGCTTTCTGGAAGGGCAAAAAATCGGGACGACAGGTACTGTCTTTAATGAGTTATTTAAAAAGTCGATTACGCTTGCGAAGCGAGCACATTCAGAAACGGCGATTGCAGACAATGCTGTTTCAGTATCGTACGCAGCAGTTGAGCTTGGCAAAAAGATCTTCGGTTCATTGAATGGGAAGCATATTGCCATTCTGGGGGCAGGGAAGATGGGAGAGCTGGCCATCAAGAACTTGCATGGCAGCGGAGCCGGCAAAGTGACTGTCGTCAATCGTACGCTATCGAAGGCTGAAGAGATGGCCGAGCAATTCGGGGGCGTCGCTAAACCGATGCAGGAGTTGCAATGCACATTGTTAGAAGCGGATGTCTTAATCAGCTCAACCGGAGCAACCGATTTTGTCATTGATTTCGAATTGATGCAATACGTCGAGAAACTGCGAAAAGGAAAGCCGATTTTCATGGTCGATATCGCTGTACCTCGGGATTTGGATCCGAGAATCGGTGATTTGCCGAATGTTTTCCTTTACGATGTTGATGATTTGCAAGGAATCGTCGAAGCGAATTTGGCGGAGCGTAAACGTGCCGCTGAAGAGATCGGTTTGATGATTGAAGAGGAGATTGTCGAATTCAAAGAGTGGATTGCTACGCTTGGCGTCGTGCCGGTCATTTCCGCATTGCGGGAAAATGCACTTCGTATCCAGGCGGAGACGATGGCTAGCATTGAAAATAAAATGCCGAACTTAACCAACCGTGAAAAGAAATTATTGAATAAGCATACGAAGTCAATCGTCAACCAAATGCTGAAGGAACCGATCCTGCAAGCGAAAGAGTTGGCTTTGGATGATCAGGCTTCAGAAAAGCTGGCACTATTCAAGCAAATATTCGGATTAGTTGAAGACGACGAAGAAGAAGAAATCGTCCGTGCGGAAGCCAAATCCCTTGGTAATGCCACACACAAATTAGCCGAGGCGTAATCCGAGGCTTTAGATCCATGCGAAAGGCAGAGGTTGCATCATGGCCGAAATGACTATGGCGAGATTCCACGAAGTGATCGTCGTCCTGTATGCGGTGAGCCTCGTATTTTACTTCATTGATTATTTGAACAATAATAAGATCGCCCATCGCAGCGCTTTTTGGATTTTGTCAATTGTGTATTTGATGCAAAGCGGTTTCCTAATTGCGCGGGTGATAGATACACAGCGATTCCCGGTCCTTTCCCTTTACGAAGGGATCTACTTCTATGCTTGGCTGCTCATTTCGTTATCGATGATCCTCCAAGCGTTTTCAAAGGTCGGGTTCGCTGTCTTCTTTTTAAATGTCATTGGTTTCATATTCATGACAATCTATACATTCACTCCGACAAAGATTGAGAAATCCCCGGTTGGTGAATCGCTTATTTCGGAATTGCTTTTCATACATATCACATTTGCCATTTTATCGTATGCGGCATTTGCGATGTCATTCGTATTCGCCATCCTATACTTGCTCGTCTATAAAGTGTTGAAGAAGAAAAAGTGGACTAAGCAGTTCGGACGTCTTCCGTCCCTCCAACAATCTTTGTCAGGGATGAAAGCATCGATTTATACGGGCATTCCAGTGCTATTCATCAGCCTCGTGCTCGGAATTCAATGGGCGACCGTCGCGTTGGATGAGTGGACGATTTCCGACGTGAAAATCATCGGGTCTTTCCTCGTTATTATCCTTTATAGTTTAGTATTGTTTTTGCAAAGAAGAGGTAGACTGACAGCGAACGATTTTGCATGGGCGAACGTCTTCGCTTTTCTTTTTGTCATCATAAACTTTTTTCTGGGAAGCAGATTATCGCAATTCCATTTTTGGATTTGACGTTTTGAGAGTAATTCAATTGGGAGGAAGATCGTATTGAGAAAAATCATCGTAGGCTCAAGAAGGAGCAAGCTTGCTTTAACACAGACGAATTGGTTCATCGACCAGATGAAAGCAGCAGGCGCGCCTTTTGAATTTGAAGTGAAGGAGATTGTCACAAAAGGAGACAGAATCCTCGACGTGATGCTTTCAAAAGTGGGAGGTAAAGGATTATTCGTCAAAGAGATCCAACAAGCCCTTTTTGATAAAGAAATCGACTTTGCTGTCCATAGCATGAAAGATATGCCTGCCGTATTGCCTGAAGGGCTTACGATTGGCTGCATTCCGCCGCGGGTCGATGCCCGTGACGCTTTCATTTCCAAAGGGCATGTAAAATTCATGGATCTTCCGGTCGGCGCAATTGTCGGCACGTCGAGCTTACGCCGTAGTTCCCAGTTGCTCATGCTCCGTCCAGATATTGAAATTAAATGGATCCGAGGTAATATCGATACGCGTCTGAAGAAAATGCAAGACGGCGAATATGATGCGATTCTTTTGGCTGCAGCAGGCTTGAAGCGGATGGGCTGGAGCGACGATGTCGTAACTGAATATATGTCAATCGAAGACTGCATTCCCGCTATCGGCCAAGGGGCGCTCGCGATTGAGTGCCGAAGTGACGATGAGGAACTGCTTGCTGAACTGAAGAAAGTATCCGATGAAAAGACATGGCTGGAAGTAGACGCAGAGCGCACTTTCCTTGCTGAAATGGACGGCTCTTGCCAAGTGCCGATCGCCGGAATCGCTGAATATGACGGCAAAGAAATCGAATTTACAGGATTCGTAGCTTCTCCGGACGCGAAGCAAGTGTTCAAGAAGACGGTTCGTGGTTCTGATCCGGTGGCGGTAGGAAAATCTGTAGCATCCACTTTACGTGCTGAAGGGGCTACAGAAGTGATTGAGAAAGTGAAGGCGGAAATGGATGCCTGAATTGGGTCCGTTGAAAGGGGAAAACGTCATTTTTACGGGGACGCTGAAATCGCTTGAAGTTTTCGATCTCGTTACGCAATACGGAGGCACCCCTTATTCCATGCCGCTTATTCAAGTGAATGAAATCGAGGATTCGACGGATGAAACAGAATTGAAACGATGTGTGGATTTTGATTGGTTGATCTTTACAAGCCAAAGCGCTGTGAAAGCGTTTCAGTCTAAAATGGACCGTTTTAACATGACTTCGGTACATATTCCATCCAAAATAGCTGCAGTCGGTACACAGACCGCCGCAGCATTGGAGAACATCGGTTTCAAAGTCGAATTCATACCGTCCATTTTCAGCGCCGATGTTTTTGTGAAGCAATTCAAGCCGACGGAAGACCGGAGACTTCGTGTCCTGTTTATAAAAGGGAACCTTGCCGGCAGTATAATCCGTGAGGAGTTGCCCTTTCAAGTGGAGGAATGGACAGTCTATGAAACAGGTGCCAAGACGGATTCGGTACACTCGATTATTGAGAAGCTGAAAGTCTCGAAAAGCTGCACCGTCTTATTTGCAAGCCCTTCAGCGGTCCGTGTCTTTGAGGAAGGCGTAGTTCCGGTTGTCGGGTGGAAAGGTTTTACAGTCGGGGCAATTGGGCATGTCACTGAAAAGGCGTTGCTTGAGGCAGGCGCCGAAGTGGATGTGAAGCCTGAAGTTTATACTCTTAAGGAACTCGTCATTGCTTTGGCGAGACGAAAGGAAGATATCCAATGACTCAACTACAATTCAGACGTAATCGTCGTTTGCGCAACTCGGCAACAATGCGCTCGATGGTAAGGGAAACAATTTTGCGTAAAGAGGATTTTATTTATCCGATGTTCATCATCGAAGGCGAAAATGTTAAGAATGAGATCAGCTCGATGCCGGGCATTTACCAATTGTCGCTTGATCGTCTACTGGAGGAAGTGGAGGAAGTCGTTTCATTAGGCATCCCTTCCGTCATCCTGTTCGGAATTCCATCAGAGAAAGATGCGACTGGCACAGGGGCTTTTGATGACGAAGGGATTGTGCAGCGCGCGACGCGACTCATAAAAGAGAAGCATCCGGAGCTCGTCGTCATTGCCGACACTTGCCTATGTGAGTATACAGATCATGGTCATTGCGGAGTTGTTCATGAATCCGATGTATTGAATGATCCATCTCTCGAACTGTTGGCAAAAACCGCAGTCAGCCAAGCAAAAGCAGGTGCTGATATCATTGCGCCATCCAATATGATGGACGGTTTCGTCGTTGCGATCAGGCAGGCGCTTGATGAAGAAGGCTTTGAAAATGTTCCGATCATGTCGTACGCGGTGAAATATGCTTCCGCATACTACGGTCCATTCCGCGATGCTGCCGAATCAGCACCGCAGTTTGGAGATCGGAAGACGTATCAGATGGATCCTGCCAATCGGATGGAAGCGCTTCGCGAAGCGGAGTCCGATGTCATGGAAGGCGCAGATTTTCTGATCGTCAAGCCGGCATTGTCCTATTTGGATATTATGCGTGATGTGAAAAACAACGTCCTTCTGCCAGTCGTCGCATACAATGTGAGCGGTGAATATTCGATGGTGAAGGCAGCGGCCCAAAACGGCTGGATAAATGAAAAAGAAATCGTGTTGGAAACGTTGACAAGTATGAAACGCGCAGGTGCGGATCTTATTATGACATACCATGCAAAAGACGCAGCGCGTTGGCTGGAGGGAAAATGAATGGGTAAAAGTTACGAAAAATCCAAGCAAGCGTTTACGGAAGCAGTGAAGTTAATGCCGGGTGGCGTGAACTCTCCTGTCCGCGCTTTCAAATCGGTCAATATGGATCCGATTTTCATCGAAAGTGGTAAAGGTCCTATCGTTAAAGACATCGATGGCAATGAATACATCGACTATGTCCTTTCATGGGGACCCCTGATTTTAGGCCATGCAGATCCTGATGTCGTAGAGGGCATTAAGAAAGTTGCCGAAACAGGTACAAGCTTCGGAGCACCGACTTTGCTAGAAAATGAACTTGCGAAAATTGTCATTGATCGAGTGCCTTCCATCGAGGTTGTCCGGATGGTCTCATCTGGGACTGAAGCGACAATGAGCGCATTGCGTTTGGCTCGCGGGTATACAGGCCGGAACAAGATTTTAAAATTCGAAGGCTGCTACCATGGCCATGGAGATTCGCTTCTCATTAAAGCCGGATCTGGCGTCGCTACACTAGGCTTGCCTGATAGCCCTGGTGTTCCCGAAGGAATCGCGAATAACACAATTACAGTGGCGTACAATGACATGGATGGCGTCCGTGCTGCATTCGAGCAGTTCGGTGACGATTTGGCGGGTGTCATCGTCGAACCGGTTGCCGGGAACATGGGAGTTGTCCCTCCGGAGCCAGGCTTCCTGGAAGGATTGCGTGAAATCACTGAGAAGAACGGCACTTTGCTCATCTTCGACGAAGTGATGACAGGCTTCCGTGTTGACTACAATTGTGCGCAAGGTTATTTTGAAATCACTCCTGACCTGACTTGCCTCGGCAAAGTGATCGGCGGCGGCCTTCCTGTCGGAGCATATGGCGGCAAACGTGAAATCATGGAAAATGTGGCGCCAGCTGGAACCGTTTACCAAGCAGGCACATTATCCGGAAATCCGCTTGCGATGACAGCGGGCATTGAAACATTGAAAAAGCTGAATCCAGCTTCTTATGATCATTTCCAAAAGCTTGGCGATCTGCTTGAGGCTGGTTTCCGTGAAGCGGCGACGAAATACAATATCCCGCATACTGTGAACCGTGCCGGCTCTATGATCGGGTTCTTCTTCACAAATGAAAAAGTGTATAATTACGACCAAGCGAAGACGTCCGACTTGGAACTGTTTGCGGAGTACTTCCGCTTGATGGCAGAAGAAGGCATCTTCCTGCCACCATCCCAATTCGAAGGCATGTTCCTTTCCTCTTCCCATACGGAGGAGCATATCGAACAGACGGTTCAAGCATTCCACCGTGTCTTTGAAAAATTGGCACGTTAATTTAACACCACCCATTGTCATTCAAACGACAATGGGTGGTTTTCTTCTACCTGCTTCACTTCCTGCATATAATGGCAAGTGAATGAAACAGGGGAGGGAAAATGGAATGAAGAAGTTACAGTGGAATATGAAAGAGGTCTTTTATTTCCCGGAGAATGTTGGAATCCCGAAGGAAGCACGTCTAGTTAAAGTGAAAGCGGGATTTACAGAAAAAAGGTCTGAAGATGCAGTCCGGCTTTCTGGAATTTATCATATCGCCGCCAAGGTAGACTTTACAGATGGGCAAAGAAGTGAGTCAATCCCTGCAGATGCAGTTTTTGTCGACGATGTGGAAATGGAAGGGGAAGCGGGTTATTTCGAATACGCAGTGCCGTTATATATCGATCTGCCTCCTGAAGTAGATCATCCATTGCATATCGAAGCAACTGACATCAAATCCACCTTCGACGGACAAGGTTCCTTCACGGTCGCTTGGAATGTCAATTGCATGCACGGGCAGGCATCTGCCGATGAAACTGCAAGCAACGCAGCTGCCGGCAACGAAACGGCAAGTAAAGAGATGGTCAACGTAGAAGTGAAGAAGGAATCAGAAACTGCGGTAGAGAAGACGGAGACAGTAGCGGTTCAAGATGCGCCTAAAGAAAAGGTAGTCGCAGTGAAGCAGGAGCAGGTACAAATGGAGCAATCCTCCGAACCCCGACAGCCTTCTGCTGCGCAAAGTCGAACAGTCGCCGCGCCTGTCCAAGAACCGCAAGCAACGGCGATGAATGACAGCAGCCTAGGAAACAGCCAGGAGGATATACTGTCATACATTGCAGCGTTGCCCGATGAGTGGACGACGACACGGTTCCGTTCAAATGATATCTTTGTAAAGGAGGAAAGCTAAACCTCCGAGCGCGCATAATAGGAGGAAGTCACCGGTCGTAGGGACGATCAAAAGCCTGATCAGCTGGAAAGCGGCAATAGGGATGATGATGCCTTTGCAATAAAACCGTGTCTTCCGTAACCAAGGGGGCAATAAATAAGGATTATATCCCTTTCTCATCAATACCATCCTTTCTCATAATATACTTGACGAAATCTCCTCTAATGGAATATAATATTCATAACTGTATAATGATGCATTGATCGGGAAAGTACGCGATTTTCATTTATCCAAGAGAGGGCGCCGTCGGTGGGAGGGCCTATAAATGAATTTGTGGAAAGTCACCCGGGAGCAGTTTCCGTGAATTACAAGTAGCGGAAGCCGGTTTGAAACCGTTATTTATTATTGAGGCGCAAATGTTTCTTGTTTGCGCGAATAAAGGTGGTACCACGGATAACTCCTTCGTCCTTTTTGACGAACGGAGTTTTTTTGTATTCACTTTTATTCAGAGCTGTATGTGCAAGTAAAGAGGAGGAGTTCATATGTCAACAGAAAACTTGTCAATGCCAACGAAATATGAGCCGCAGTCGACTGAAGCGGGCCGTTACGAATGGTGGCTGAAAGGGAAATACTTCGAAGCGCAGCCAGAAAGCGGGAAAGAGCCGTATACAATCGTCATTCCACCGCCGAACGTCACAGGGAAGCTTCATTTAGGGCATGCTTGGGATACGACCTTGCAGGACATTCTGATCCGAATGAAACGTATGCAAGGCTACGATGCCTTATGGCTGCCAGGAATGGACCATGCGGGTATTGCAACACAGGCAAGGGTCGAGGAAAAGCTTCGAGAAGAAGGGAAATCCCGCTACGATCTTGGCCGTGAAAAATTCCTGGAAGAGACATGGAAGTGGAAGGATGAATACGCCGGCCATATTCGAGAGCAATGGGCGAAGCTAGGTCTTGCTCTTGATTATTCCAGAGAACGTTTCACGTTGGATGAAGGGTTGTCGAAAGCGGTCCGCGAAGTGTTCGTCAAGATGTATGAAAAAGGTTATATTTACCGCGGCGAATATATTATCAACTGGGATCCGGCGACGAAAACTGCGTTATCGGACATCGAAGTGATCCATAAGGATGTTCAGGGTGCATTCTATCATATGCGCTATCCACTGGCAGACGGAACGGGCAGCATTGAAATTGCTACGACGCGTCCTGAAACGATGCTCGGAGATACTGCAGTTGCCGTTCACCCGGAAGACGACCGCTATAAGCATTTGATCGGAAAAATGGTTACGTTGCCGATTGTTGGACGAGAAATTCCGATTGTTGCAGATGACTATGTTGATATGGAATTCGGAAGCGGTGCAGTAAAAATCACGCCAGCACACGACCCGAATGACTTTGAAATCGGTAATCGTCACGACTTGCCTCGCGTACTTGTGATGAATGAAGACGGCAGCATGAACCAACTTGCAGGCAAATACGAAGGGATGGACCGCTTCGAATGCCGGAAAGCAATTGTCAAAGACTTGCAGGAACTCGGTGTTTTGTTCAAAGTTGAAGACCACTTGCACTCTGTCGGCCATTCGGAACGGAGTGGAGCCGTTGTTGAGCCGTACTTGTCAACACAATGGTTCGTTAAAATGGCGCCGCTAGCAGAAGAGGCGATCAAACTTCAGCAAACGGAAGGCAAAGTGAACTTTGTACCAGAGCGCTTTGAAAAGACGTATTTGAACTGGATGGAAAATATCCATGACTGGTGCATTTCACGCCAGCTCTGGTGGGGACACCGCATTCCTGCCTGGTACCATAAAGAAACAGGCGAAATCTACGTAGGGCACGAAGCACCTCAAGATATCGAAAACTGGAATCAAGAGGAAGATGTACTTGATACATGGTTCTCCTCTGCATTATGGCCGTTTTCGACGATGGGCTGGCCGGATGTTGATAATGAAGAGTTCAAGCGCTATTACCCGACGGATGCACTCGTGACTGGTTACGATATCATATTCTTCTGGGTATCCCGCATGATTTTCCAAGGCATCGAATTCACTGATCAGCGTCCGTTCAAAGATGTGCTCATCCACGGTCTCGTCCGTGCAGAAGACGGCCGTAAAATGTCGAAATCCCTAGGAAACGGAATTGATCCGATGGAAGTGATCGACAAATACGGTGCAGACGCATTGCGCTACTTCCTAGCAACTGGTTCTTCACCAGGTCAGGACCTTCGTTATTCTACGGAGAAAGTTGAAGCGATCTGGAACTTCGCGAACAAAATTTGGAACGCATCCCGATTCGCTTTGATGAATATGGATGGCATGACATATGATGAAATCGATTTGACAGGTGAAAAGTCCGTAGCAGATGCATGGATCCTCACACGGTTGAATGAAACGATCGAACAAGTGACGAAGCTTGCCGAGAAATATGAATTCGGTGAAGTCGGCCGTGCACTATACAATTTCATTTGGGATGACTTCTGTGACTGGTATATCGAAATGGCGAAATTGCCATTGTACGGAGAAGATGAAGCGGCGAAGAAAACGACACGTTCCGTTCTCGCTTACGTTCTCGACAACACGATGCGTCTCTTGCACCCATTAATGCCTTTCATTACGGAGGAAATCTGGCAGAATCTTCCTCACGAAGGGGAATCGATTACAGTGGCGGCTTGGCCTGTAGCTGATCCGGCATTGACAGATAAGGCAAAAGCATCGGATATGAAGCTGCTCGTTGACCTCATCCACGCGGTACGCAACATCCGTGCAGAAGTGAATACACCAATGAGCAAAAAAGTGCCACTTTATATTGCAGCGAAAGATGAAGCGACTGTTTCCGTTTTGGAAGCGAACCGCAACTATATCGAACGGTTCTGTAATCCTGAAACACTCGAAATCGGAGTCGGCATTTCGGCACCGGGCAAATCGATGTCAGCGGTTATTACCGGAGCGGAATTATTCCTTCCGCTTGAAGGATTGCTCAATCTTGACGAAGAGATCGAGCGGTTGAAGAAGGAATTGGCGAAATGGGAAGGCGAAGTGAAACGCGTCCAAGGAAAGCTGTCCAACGAGCGTTTCGTTTCGAAAGCGCCTGAAGCAGTAGTAGAAGAAGAGCGCGCGAAAGAGAAGGATTATTTGGAGAAAAAAGCGGCAGTCGAACGCCGAATTGAGGAATTGAAAGAGATTTAATGCGAACGTAAAAAAGAGTTGGTCCTCCGAAATTGGAGTCGACCAACTCTTTTTGTTTAGTTATTAATGGCGACGCTCTTTATGTTCGCCAAGTGATTATAAATCTGTGCAAGTGATCATAAACTTGCACAGGCGCTCATAAACTCTCCAATTTCCCCATCAAATACGCCATTACTTTCTCCGCTACCGAAAAATCATGCGTCATATACAGTGATCTGGCGCCGACGGGGTCCTCGATTTCATTCAACATCCACCCGCCATCCGGTAATAAAAGAAAATCAATGCCGACATAGTCGCTTTTTAAAGCTTTTGCGATTCTCCGTACTTCATTTTCCTGCCAAGAGGAAAGTGTGTACTTCTCCACGGAACCGCCGAGTGTAAAATTCGATTTGAAGGAGTCGCTTCCCGTCCGTTTAACAGCACCCAACACTTCTTCGCCGAGCATGAACACCCGGACATCCGTTGCTCCCGATTCGATATACGGTTGTACAATTGTCCGCCTTCCGGAAAACCGGGATAAAAACTCCTCAACATCATCCTTAGTATGACAAAGAAACACTTCATCGCCGCCATGCCCATCAATAGTTTTCAAAACAGCGGGCAGGGGAGGAAGATCTGCTAACGATCGAAAATTCTTCGTAGGAACGGCGGAAACACCTAACAGAGTCGCAACCTCGAATGTCCGTAACTTATCGTTTGCGATTTTGTTCACTTCAGATCGGTTAATTAATCTGAAACCTGCTTTTTCCCATTTTGAACTTAGCTCTGCATTCCGATCGCGGAATAAAATGAAATCAGCATCGTCAGCTGGTTGTTCATCATCGACGAGCAGTGTCAATGCAATACCAGTTTTCTGCGCCTGCTTTATCAAATCATCAATAAATCCGTGATTACGTTCCGCTTCCTCTGATGAGTAATAAACAAATCCTTTCATGCTAACTTACCTAAAATGTATTCAATCATCCTGTCTGCAACATTGATGCCCGTCACATTATAAATATTGCGTATATGCGCGGCGGCGTTCACTTCACAGACGAGCGGTTTTTCATTCTCCCCAAACAACAGATCGACACCTGCAAATTCGGCGCCGACCGCTTCGGCCGCCCGGATTGCCAATTCCTGCTGCTCGGCAGTCAGTTCAATGACACTCGCCACTCCGCCGTTCGTAATATTCGCCCGGAAGTCCGTTTCGGATTCACGATGCATTGCTGCGACAATTTCTCCGCCGACGATATTGACACGGATATCTCGTCCTCTGCTCGTTGCAATGAACTGCTGAAATACATAATCGACCCCTCGCAGTTCGTCGACCTTCGCAAAGAACTCCTCTTCCGTTTCAATCAAATACACTTTCATTCCAAAGGAACCGTGGCCTTCTTTAATGATCATTGGCAAGCCCAGTTTAGCAAGAACCTTTTCATAATAGCCCGATCCTTCAATTGTGAATTTCGGATAGACTTTCGGCGCAATGATCGTTTCCGGCATCTCGATATCATTCTTTGCCAGTTGTATGTATTGCTTCGCTTTATTATCACATGTCTCAATCACTTCGGGATCATTGAAAACGGGAATACCCGCATTTTTCAAAAATGTCGCCAGAAGGATGTCTTTGTCTAGGAAGACGACAAAATCAGGACGCCCTTCCATCTTTTCATTCAGGGCCATTAGCACTTCATAATTTTTTTTAAGTGTTGCCTCGACCCCAGCTCGAATAGCGGCGTCCTTCAATAACTCCGCCTGATCTCGGAATTTATCGCTCGTCAAACTGCCATTATAGATGACCCAACATTTTTTCATATCGTTCCCTCCGGCCGTGATATACTTACCCTATGCTGATTTTACCATAAGGGGCGAGTGTATTGATTCCAAAATTTGATGAATATAAAGAGCGATTTTCAGTGCTTAGTGATGATGTAATAAAGCCGAGGCTCGATAGTATCCGAGCTGCGCTTGTAAAAGTCGGGAATCCTGAAAAAGGCCTACACGTCATCCATGTGGCGGGGACGAATGGGAAAGGTTCCACGATCGCTTTCATGGAATCCATCTTGCAAGAGCATGGGTTTTCGACAGGCGTATTTTCATCTCCAGCGTTAGTCGATGTACATGACCAAATTCGCATCAACGGCAAGCCGATCAGCCGGGAAGAGATGGACAAGACGTTCATGGTGATGAAAGAAGCAGGCCTTAGCGGCATGTTGACGGATTTTGAATTATTGACAGTTGCGGCCTTCATTACGTTTGAAAGGCTAGCACCGGATTATGCCTTGTTAGAGTGCGGTATGGGCGGCAGTTTGGATAGTACGAATGTCGTTACACCGCTCATCTCTGTCATCACATCGATAGCGTTGGATCATGTCGGTTTTCTTGGAGGGACGGTTGAGGAGATTGCAGGGCATAAGGCGGGGATCATTAAAGAGGACACACCAGTAGTTGTCGGTACGGTGCCAAACGAGGCGATGGAAGTAGTTCAGGCGAAAGCGCGTGAAATGAACAGCAAGTTGCTTATATACGGAGCTGACTTCTCAATAACTCAAGGCGAGTTCGTTGGAGAGTCAACCTGGGTGTCAATTCAAGAACGCAGGATGAAAGGTCCTCATCAGGAGATCAATGCGTCAGTTGCAATCGAGGCACTGCTACAAGCTGGAGTGGAATTGGATGAAGAGACCACCACAAAAGGCGTGGCGGAAGCTTCTTTGCCTTATCGATTTCAGGAAATCGCCAATGGCGTCTACATCGATGGGGCGCATAACCCAGCGGCTGCCAAAATGCTTACCGAGACGATAAAAACAGAATTCCCTGGTGAAAAAGTCGATTTTGTTGTCGGGATGCTGAAAACAAAAGAAATTAAAAAAACGCTGGATGAGCTAATTCCAGTAGCCGCTTCCTTTACATTCGTCACCTTTCCACACCTACAAGCTGCTACTGCGGAGGAATTATTAGACAGTTGTCAGTATAATAGAAAAAAGGTGACAAAACTCGAAGGTGATACTATAATACTAAGAAAGGGAAACGATAGGAAGAAAATAGTCGCAGGGTCGCTTTATCTGATTAGTAGTCTTTTGAACTAAACTCGACTATTAATACCTGATCGCTTTCAATAAAGACTACACCATATCATTTCGTATATTGTACGTATATTCTTTAAGGGGTGCATGAGGGGTGTCTGAAAAAAAGTGGTCTACAATCGGCCTTTTCATTATTTGGTTTCTCATCGTTCCGACCGGAATTATTTATTTCCTACAAACTCAGATGCCCGAAAGCATCAATCCTGTCTACTTGATGCTTTTTATTATTTTTGGTGTACTGACAGTTCTATTTCCGATTAAGCGGAATGGAAAACCAGTCTCTTTAGTCATGTGGGTCACTTTGCCAGCCTTCCTCATGTATGGCATTGCAATAGAAATGATTGTCATGCAATTATCGATTCTAGCAGGCTTTTTTGTGGTGAAAAGAAATGAGAAAAACCTTCAGCGACTTTTTCTAAATTCCATTCTGATGTTCTTGCTCTCAATGGCCGCGGCAGGCGCATTCTTCGTAGTAGGTGGAAAAATTGGATCGGCGGATTTTTGGACTCTTCTCATTGGGGTGGCCGTATACAGGCTTGTCCATACATCAACGAATATAGGACTTTTGAATACATATTTTGAAATGAGAGGAGCGAAAAGTCCATATACGATAAAAGATCTAGTTTTTGAATATTCGACTCTCATTCTCATTTTGCCATTAGCTATGACATTCTATTTAATGCTGAATATGGTCGGCATCGCTTCTTTTTTACTAATCGGGTTTCCTTTTTTCATGACAATCTCTATTATCCGCCTATACGGTCGTTCTGAAAAGATCAATGAGTATATTAAAAGAGCAGGGAAAATCGGAAGTGAGCTTTCCGTCATGACTGATGAAGAGACTGTTACGACACAGTTCATTATGAAAACGAGTGAATTATTCAAAGCTGATTATGTATTTCTTTTTATGAATCATGATCAATGGCTTGAGCTTGAAAAATGGTATGAAGGAAGGCGTTTTGTCAACCTACCGTTCCAAACTGTCCAGATCGGAGAAGGAATAGCAGGGAAGGTATTGGAGATGAAGGAGCCTGTCATCTATTCGAAAAGAAAAGACTGGGAACAGTATGCTACAGTTTCTGCGCTTGAGGAATTGGAAAGTGTTCTTTGCATCCCGCTGTCTCATAACAACAAAACGAACGGTATTCTCCTTTTGGGATCGAATCGTAAGGCTGCTTTTGGAGATCACCAGCTAAAGATTTTGGACTTGCTCGGCTCGTATTACATTGTGTCGCTTGAAAAGGCTAGATATGTGCAAGAAGCACTGCAACGGAGTGAAAGATGCGCGCTGACGAATCTGTACAATTATCGCTATTTGGAGGAAAAGCTTCACGAGGAAATGGACCGAATGAACATGGGGGATATTGATGACTTATCTGTCGTCATGCTCGATATCGACCACTTCAAAAAAGTGAATGATACATTCGGACACCAAAGCGGGAACGACATTTTATACGGCCTTGCAAGAATTTTGGAGAAATCATTACCGGACAATGGAACGATCGGACGGTATGGAGGCGAGGAATTCGTCTATTTATTGCCTGGCTATTCCAAGGAAGAAGCCGTTGGTTTTGCGGAGCAGCTTCGATTGCTCATTAGACAGCATATATTTACGATTATTCCGGATTTGGGCGAGGACAAGTACCCGGTGAAAGTGTCCATCACTTCCAGCGTCGGCGTCGCAAGTGCTCCAACGGATACGGATGAAGCGATGAATTTATTACGTAACGCCGATCGCGCTCTATATATCGGGGCGAAGCAAGCCGGAAGAGACCGGGTGGCCGAATACGTGAAATAAAATTAGTCATGGGAAGGAGATAAGGAGATTGAAAGTCAGTAAGAGACAAATCAAGACAGTACATTTAATATGGCTTTTAATAGTACCGGCAGCTTTTTATATTGCCTATTCCTATTTCCCTTCTAATGAATATGATTATTTCTATTTGGCAATTAGTCTATTGATAGTGATTGCTATTATGAGGCTAACCATAATAGTGCAAAATACAGTGATTACACTAGAGAAATGGGTTATTTTCTCAGTGTTTTTCCAATACGGCTTATTAGCCGAGATGGTCTTTATGCAAATAGCTGTTTTGACATTATTATTCACATCAAAATCAGCCACGCCAAATTTGTTTAAATTCACATTTAATTCGATTCATTTTGCAATTACCTCCCTAGTGAGTAGTGCAATTTTTTATGCAGTTGGTGGCTCGAGTGGACAAATGGAATTAAGTAAGCTTGTTTTGGCCGGATTTATTTATGCTTCCGCCTATTCATTAATCAATTGCGCACTTTTATATTTTTCCTTTACAGTTTTAAGAACAGATACATCTGCAATGAAAAAAGCAACTTTATGGGATTATATTGTATCAATACTTTTATTACCTTTTGCAATCGTATTCAGTTTCCTTCTTGAACAGCTTGGAAACCAAGCATTTTTATTAATAGGCGTTCCATTTTTGCTCGTACTCATCGTCACTCGGAATTATATGGAGTCAAACCAATTGAATGACGTATTAGCTTCGGCAGCAGAAATAGGGCATCAGCTTGCGGATCGGTTAGGAGTTGAAGATGTCCTTCTAACATTTATAGATAAAATTAAAAGAGTAATTCCCTATGACAGCGCCTATATCGTCGATCTAAGGATGAGTGAAAATCTCGTCTTGCTCGCTCACAAAGAAGGGGAATTCCGCAGCGGCATGGTGACTAGAATTTCATTTCCGCAAAAGAGATGTGATGGGGATGGCTTAGAAGTGGAAGTGACCAAGTTATTCTTGAATAAAAAGAGTGTCGCCTCTTTGAAGGGATATACGTTTGACTCCTCCGTGGAAAGTGTCCTGACGGCGCCAATCAAAAGAAACCAGAAAACAGAAGGATTCCTTATTCTCACATCGAATCAGCGATATGCGTTTGAAGAAGTGCATGTGCAGATGGTGGATCTATTGACCGGCTATTTTGCAACCGCAGTTGAAAAGGCGAGGTATTACGAGCGGACAGTGGAGAAGAGTGTGAGATGCGGATTGACAGGTCTTTATAATTACCGTTATTTAGAATCAAAACTCGATGAAGAGATGGTTCGCTATCATACCAGTGAAATTTCCACATTGTCTACAATTATTCTCGATATCGATCACTTCAAATCCATTAACGACACATACGGACACCAAAGCGGGAATGATCTGCTCTGTGCATTTGCCGCACTATTGAGGAAATACCAAACGTCCGATATGACGCTAGCTAGGTATGGCGGCGAAGAGTTCGTAATGATACTGCCCAATTATGAAAAAGAGGATGCAATCAAGCTTGCTGAAACGATCCGAAAGGAAATGGAAGAGTCCAGTTTCAAAATCATCCCGGATCTATCGGAAGAAAGAGAGCCGACAATCATCAATATGACTGTGAGCATTGGCGTCGCAACGATGCCGATGGATGCTAAAGACGGAAAGGAATTGCTCCGGAATGCCGACCGAGCGCTTTACATAGGCGGCAAACAGGCAGGGAGGAACCGGGTAGGGATATACGAAGAAGAGAAAGAAAATGTTGTAAGTTGAAGACCGGTAATTGCCGGTCTTTTTCTATGATTATTTTACTATTGTAATAGACTGGTTGATTAGTTTGGACGGATTTTGTATGCTGTTAGTAATAGTAAGATTATAAGGGAGGCGATGTCTCTGATGAGAAGCGATAAGATCAATGAAAAAGGGATGACACTAGTCGAAATCCTAGCCGCGCTTGTCATTTTTGGCATCGTCTTTATTGGATTTATGACGATTTTTCCGCAGATGACTAATTTTAATGAGAAGACTGGTAGTAAGTTGGAGACTATGAATTTAGCTAGAAATAAATTAGATCAGATTAGGGGTTCAGGTCTTCCCTCACAATGCGATGGGGCAAGCGGAAAGTGTCTTATTACGGATGAGGAAAACGGCTATAAAGTAACCTTGGAATATACAATGGAACCGGATCTAAAACCTCAAGGAAATTTACCAGGACAAGTCACTTTACATCAAGTTCATATCAAATATTTCAGGCCAGGCCAAAAAGATAAGCCAATCAGTGAAACGTTTGGCTACGTGCGTGATTGAAAATGTAGTAGGAGGAGGGGGAATCGGTATGATGAGAAAGCAAAATGGTATGACGCTGGTAGAAGTGCTAGCCACACTCCTCATTTCCTCCCTTGTCATTATGCTAGTCTGGACAACGGTCACGATTAGTATGAAACATAATATTGTAGAAACCAAAAAACTTCAAATGCAGCAAGAAGTAAATTATATCATCACAGATTTGCAGAATATACATAGGAAATCAAAAAACGTATGCTATCAGATAAAAGAAGAAGATGGGATGTGGAAAATTGTCGAGTGTTTAAACGGCGACACGATTTCGACTTACTTTAATCCGAAATTCAATTATGAACTATCAGGATATCCTGATATGATTTTCACAAAACAAAAAGAAGCCATGAATGCTGGAAGGGCTTACTCACCGTCATATTCACTCTCAGTGAAAGTATCAAGTTTGGACGATAAGGGACCAATTTTGGAAATTTCAACAACTATATCACGATTTGATGAACAACAGTAAATAGGAGGCGATTTATAATGAAGACTAGAATGAATCAAAAGGGTTATGCATTATTGATCGTCCTCTTTTTGATTGTTTTTATCATGACGGTAATCGCGATATTTATGCGAGGCTCTATTAGCACGGCTAAACAAGAGCAAATTGTTGACAGTAATAATATGGCGATTGTAGCAGCGGAAATGGGTATGGATTATTATGTGAACTATATTGGAAATGAGGAAAAGAAGATCTTTCAGGCAGTTCAGTCTGATGTTTTAAGTAAGGTCGTTTGTAATAATGTAGGGAAACCAGAGGGTTGTGTAGAGCTTAGTCTTATTCAAACAGCTGCAAGACAAAAATATTTTGGTGACTTTCAAGCGATGGCGAATGCGGTAAAAGAACAAATTCATATTTTAAATTCAGATGAGAGTGAAACAAATCTCAGTAATATTTATTTCACATCACCCTTATTGAAAATGCTATCTTCGGGTGCAGATGGATTTTTATTATTAAAGATGGATATTGAAGGCGTATCCCCTACAAAAGAAGAAATTTTGACTGCAACATTAAAGTATACACTTCCTGAAATTATAGTTGAAGAGACAGATATTAATATACCTTCAATCAAACCGGATCCCATAAAGAATCCCGCTGCTGTCTTTGATACATTTGTACCTGTAAATGCTATTTCTACTGACCCTTGTTCTAAAGAGGGAAAAGGAGACTGTGATGGTAAGGGTGGTATCTATAGTACTTCAGTTGATTTGATTAATTATACCAATCCGAATAGTATGAATAACTTTATCTGGTTTCATAGAGGAGAATTAGATGCAAAGAATAATATAAATAATTTGAATGCTAAGGTGATTTTGGAGTCGCTTGAGTTCAAAAATAATATTAATAATTTATACGGAAGTCTAGTTTTGCTTGGAAAAGAAAATAATGCGGGGAAAATTAAGTATGATAATAATGCCAGTATAAATACTGCTAATGACGGAAAAATATGTATTAACCTAGATGGTTATAACGAAAAAGACCTCAAGGAATTAGAGATAAAAGGTAATTTGATTTACTATTCTAACATGTATAATGCAATTTGGCCTGGTAAAGGCAGTCAAGGAACAAGATTCCCCGGTTCTTTTTCGGAATTTATCCAGCATTGTACTGGCTTATCCCCTTTGAATAGCGATGGGGATAGTGATTTAGAAAATGGTAACTTGAACTTAATCTATTTCGAACGAGAGAGGATCGATGTAGATCTAACGGTAGATTATGAGAAATAAAGAGGTTGTTGAGTAGAAATTTTTAACGAGGTGTAAAATGAGCCGTAAAACGATATTCCTTTCAATTGCCAGTTTCGTAGTTGGTATTGGTTTTTTATCCAGTGGTGTTTTTGCTAATAACTCATTCTCCATAGGAAGGAATTTTGACAATCACACCTTCGTCGGTCCTTTTAATATTTCCAACAATAAAACCAAACAAGCGAAGTTAAAACTAGCATCAGATTTAACACAGCTACAGTCCAAAGCAGAGGTGAACCTGATTTACCAGGATATCAAATTCTTTCTTCGGCCTGAAACAATTACATTCGATATCGATATGACTCTTGCGAACGCGAATTCCGGAGAAGACAATCCAATCATCGCAAATGTTTCCCGAGAAGGGTTGGCGACTGTGCTTGGTCAGGAACTGCCACGTATTCACTTTACGGAGGATGCAATTGATTTGATTGCTGCAGGAATTGAAAAAGAATTACAAACAGGTATCATGCCAAGAAATGTCCATATTACAGACTATCTTGGAGTGATTGAGATACCGAATGAGGTAGTGGCGTCATCAGAATATAGCATTGATGCAATATTACCATCTTCGTCTAAAGCGATACATGCTCTTGACAGTATGGTCATTCTGCCTTTCGAGTCGTTTTCGATGATGGAATTGCTGACAAGCCCTGAAGTTGGACCGCTTAGTGATGAGGAGATGACATTGCTTTCTTCTATACTATACAGCGCAATTTTACAAACCAATTTCCATATTGATGAGCGGAATATTAGCTCGGTCATATCTCCAAATATTCAACCAGGTTTCGAAGCGGCTATGAATCAGACGCTCGGCCTCGACTTTAAGTTCACGAATCCGAACAAGACGGAATTCAACATTCGTGCGTCTTGGTCAGCTGGAGTTATTCACCTCTCGATAGAGGGCCAGCCATTTTATTACACATACGAACCTTCTATTTCAAATATTGAATCGTATAAACCAAGAACTGTTCGACAATATAGTGCGTTTGTCAATGATGGACAAGTCGTTGTTTCACAGGAAGGTAACGAGGGTGTGGAAGCGGTTGTGACACGTACGCTTTCTGTCGATGGGCAGGTCGTTGACACAGAGAATATTTCCGAAGACTTTTATGCTCCGGTTCACCGTATTGAAATCCATCCATTATCTAAAGGGAATGCTTCAGGGACGGACAGCACTGATGGCGTGGAAACTGACATTACACAAAATGGTGGAACAGATGCTGAAACAGGAACTGGAACATCCAACCCAGGAGAAATGGAGTCAGATAGCTCAGGAACTATAGATCAAAACAGAAATGATGAGACGAAAAAAGAGGAAGTCATCTACGATAAAAGCGGCCTTCCGATAGGGAAATGATTGACGTCAAGAAGTGAAAGAGGGATGTATATGGCGACAGCACGTAAACGATTGGGCGATCTGCTCGTTGAATCTGGACTCATTACTGATACGCAGTTGCAAACCGCATTGGAGGAAAAGCCGCGGGATCAAAAACTCGGAGATGCACTTCTTCAAAGAGGATATATTACTGAGCAGCAATTAATTGAAGTGCTGGAATTCCAGCTTGGGATTCCCCACGTCAATCTATTCAGGTATCCATTTGACCCGAAGCTGTTCAATGTCGTTCCGAAAGAATTTGCGAAGCGGAATCTACTTGTTCCTTTGAAAGCGGAAGGGGACAGACTGTTTGTCGCGATGTCGGACCCGATGGATTATTTGGCTGTCGACGACTTGCGTTTGTCGACGGGGTTCCATATTGAAACGGCAATCGCTTCAAAAGATGATATTTTACGGACAATTTCAAAGTATTACGAAGATGAATTGTTGGAAGACTTTTTCATAGAGCAACCGGAGGAAACGAGAGAGCAGCAAGATGAACTGACTGACCTTGATTCTCCGATTGTTCGCCTCGTCAATCAGTTATTGTCATCGGCGATTACACAGAAGGCGAGCGATATCCATATAGATCCACAAGAGCATCAAGTCGTTATCCGTTTTAGGGTTGATGGAATGCTCAAGACGGAACGGTATTTGCCGAAGCATATGCAAGCGATGCTTACCGCGCGAATTAAAATTATGTCGTCTCTTGATATTACGGAACATCGTGTACCGCAGGATGGCAGGATAAAAGCGACAATCGATTTTCGACCGATTGATCTGCGGGTGTCGACGCTTCCTACTGTATTCGGAGAGAAAGTCGTCATGCGTATTTTGGATTTGAGCAGCTCGTTGAATGACTTGAAGAAATTAGGTTTTAGTCCTGTGAACTTGGAGCGGTTCATGAAGGAAATCGAACGGCCGAATGGGATTGTGTTAATCTCCGGTCCGACCGGCTCGGGTAAGTCGTCCACGCTATATGCAGCTTTGAATAAATTGAATAAAGAAGAAGTGAATATTATTACCGTAGAAGATCCGGTTGAATATCAACTGGAAGGCATCAATCAAATTCAAGTGAATCCGGCAGTCGGCCTCACGTTCGCGAACGGTTTGCGATCGATTTTGAGGCAGGATCCAGACATTGTCATGGTCGGTGAAATTCGTGACCGTGAAACCGTTGAAATTGCAATCCGTGCGTCATTGACGGGTCATCTCGTCCTAAGCACGATTCATACGAATGACTCCATCGCGTCAATTACGAGATTGATTGACATGGGGGTTGAACCGTTCCTCGTGACGGCTTCCGTGAATGCGATTATCGCCCAGCGGCTGATCCGCCGTGTTTGCCGGGATTGTGGAAGAGAAATGCCGGCGTCAAATCGGGAAAAAGAGATTTTTGCAAAACGCGGCAAAGAGATTAATACAATTGTTCGGGGACCTGGATGTGCGGCTTGCAATATGACTGGATATCGTGGAAGGGTCGCCATTCATGAAGTGCTCATTATTAACGATGAAATGCGTGAGGTCATTAATAACCACGGCACGCCGGCAATGCTGAGGGAAATTGCGTTGCGGAATGAGACTGTATTTTTGATTGATGATGGACTGGAGAAAGTGAAGCAGGGAATTACCACGACGGAAGAAGTTTTACGTGTTTCACTTATTGAATAGGGGTATAGCTATGAATGAAACAATAGACTTAATATTAGAAAAAGCATTTGAATTGAAAGCTTCCGATATCCACTTGACGGTCGGCGTGCCACCTGTATTCAGGATCCACGGGGAGTTGAAGCGTTATGGGGGAGATGCCGTAGATGAATCTTTCACCGATGAAGCAGCTAAATCAACCATCCCTGAAAAGTTATACGGGGCATTCATGAAGAGTGGACAAATCGACTATTCTTATGAATTAAAAGGAGTTGCCCGTTTCCGTGTAAATGCATTCCAGCAGCGCGGTTCCATTTCGCTAGCCTTTCGGACTATCCCGACGATCATTCCATCAATTGATGAATTGCAAGTGCCCGGGATATTGAAGTCATTAGCGGAAACTCCCCAAGGTCTCATATTAGTAACGGGGCCGACAGGTTCGGGAAAGTCGACGACGCTGGCGGCGATGATCCGCTATATGAATGAAACGATGCGCAAACATATCATCACTCTCGAAGATCCGATTGAATATGTTCATTCCCATCAGTCTTCAATTATTGATCAGCGGGAAGTCGGCTTCGATACAAGTTCATTCGCGGATGGATTACGTGCGTCCTTACGACAGGATCCCGATGTAATTCTAGTTGGGGAGATGCGGGATCTTGAAACGATTTCGACAGCTATCACTGCGGCGGAAACAGGGCATCTAGTTCTTGCGACGCTTCATACTTGGAGTGCGGCTTCGACAATTGACCGAATCATAGACGTCTTCCCGCACGGACAGCAATCCCAAATCCGTGTCCAGTTGGCTGGCGTGTTGACGGCTGTATTGTCCCAACGGCTGTTTCAGACAGTGGACCGGAAAGGTAGAAGAGTTGCAACTGAATTGATGATCAACAATTCAGCGATTTCTAATTTGATTCGTTCGGAAAAAGTCCATCAAATTCCGAATGTCATACAGACAAGTCGGTCAATGGGGATGCATATGATGGATAGTTCAGTCAAACAGCTTCTTGACCGAGGACTCATATCATACGAGGCGGCAGTGCCGTATATCGAAGGTGATGATTGACGATGGCCCGCTTTAAATATGAAGGCCGTGATGCAAGGTCGAAGAGATCAGGTGTAATTGTCGCCGTGAATAAACGGGAAGCTGCATTGAAATTGAAGAACCAAGGAATTCGCGTAACCAATCTGACCGAACAAGCCGAAACGGTGCTCACGAAAGAAATCCATCTTGGAAAACCAATCAAGCGGATTCAATTCATCATGTTCCTACGACAATTTTCGACGTTGCTCCGGGCAGGCGTAACCATCGTGGAATCAATTCGTATTCTTTCATTGCAAGTCGAATCAAAACCATTCCAAAAAATATTGATTTCTATCGGAGATGACCTTCGGGGCGGTGGTTCGTTATCGGATACGTTGATGAAACATCCGAAGGCGTTCGAGCCATTGGTCATCAACATGATCAAAGCCGGGGAGATGTCCGGTACAGTCGATGATTCATTGGACAGGCTAGCAGACCACTACGAAAAAGCACATATGACGAAGCAAAAAGTCATTTCTGCGATGTCTTATCCGATTGTAGTTGGGATTGTAGCAATAGGCGTCGTCATTTTCCTGTTGACCTTTGTCGTCCCGATGTTCGTTGACCTTTTCGCAAGTGTCGGAGGAGAGCTTCCATGGCTAACACAGTTTGTGTTGAAGGCAAGTGGTTTCATGGTGAGTTATTGGTATTTTTTCATTCTACTAGTGGCTGCAATAACGGTTGGCATATTGATGATGCGCAACAACAAGGAAGGGAAGTATTTGCTTGATTCATTCCTGTTGCGGCTTCCGATTTTTGGCGATTTGATGAAAAAGTCGGCATTAGCTACATTAACGAGGACGCTTAGTTCTTTATTCGCGAGTTCGGTGCCGATCTTGCAAGCATTATCCATGACGGAGAAGATTGTGGAAAATGAAGTTATCTCACGCGTCGTAGGTGAATCGAGACAGTCACTCGAGCGAGGGGGCTCATTGACGGAGCCAATGTCGGACCATTGGGCATTTCCGCCGTTAATTCCACACATGATTGCAATCGGGGAGCAGACCGGGTCGCTTGACGCAATGCTCGCAAAAGTGGCGGACTTCTACGAAAAAGAAGTCGACGCATCTACAGACAGGCTTAAAGCACTGATCGAACCATTTATGATTGTCCTATTAGCAGGATTAGTTGGCACGATAGTACTTTCGATTCTGTTGCCGATGTTTAGTTTATTTACGGAAATAGATAATATGTAACGGATTTTGTCGAAAAATAAATATTTATATATAAATATAGTTTGATAGTTTCATTTATACTAGGAGTTTGGTATTCTTAATTTGGAATTGAAAATAAGATAGAATAGGGAGGAATAATGATGAAAAAATTGTTACAGAAACGTTTGAAAAACGAAAAAGGGTTAACGCTTGTCGAGCTTTTGGCGGTAATCGTAATTTTGGGGATTATTGCAGCGATTGCAGTACCTGCCATTGGTGGAATTATTGAAAATTCTAGAGTTAAAGCTATTAAGGCTGATGCTTTAAATGCACTGTCAGCCGCTGATTTATATTTTATAGATAAAGAGATAAAAGAAGACGATAAGCCGTCAGTTAAAGTAAGTGAATTAGTATCTTCTGGATATCTAGATAATGCAGGTGCGTTTGAGACTGATGAAGATGCAGCTGTAACTATAAGTGCTACAGATTCAAAGACAATAAAAGCGTTTTCAGGTTCTGGAACGAACTCGAGTGTATCACTTGAATTTACCAATGCAACGAAAGAAGATATTAATAAAGCAACAGAGGTTAAAAGTGGGGGAGCAATACCACCAAAAGAACAGTAAATATACAGTTTTTAGGGAGATGTAAAACATGCCACTATTCAACCGCCGAAAACAGCCGGCCACTCTCACAATTGAAGATGATGCCGTCCGGTTTGTCCGGTTGAAGTCGACAGAGCCGCTCGTCGTGGATGTTGCGGAGGAAGTTGCGCTTCCTCCGAACACGGTCGTCGAGGGAAAGATTGTCGATGCGGAGGCGCTTGTGGTCATTTTGGAAGGGACTTTGAAGGAGTGGGGCATCGCGAGGCGCGATGTCCAGTTCCTTGCTCCTGATACATATGTAATGATCCGTAAAGTGCCATATCCGGAAGATGTACAGCCGGATGAGTTAAAGGGGCATTTCTTCATCGAAATAGGTTCAACGATTTATTTGCCGTTCGATGATCCGGTTTTCGACGTTGTCCCATGTACGTTGAACGTGGAGAGCAAAGAGGCGATATTAATTGCATCGAAGGAAAGCATATTGGACAAGTACGAAGAAGTGCTGAAAACGGTGAAGCTTAATCCGGTCGTTGCGGATATCGGACCGCTCGCTCTTTACCGACTTGCTTACAAAATGTATGAATTTGACGGGCATGAGCATGTCCTTATCGCCGATATGCATGATGGTGTATTGACCGTGTCGATTTTTCATAAACATTACCCGCTATTCATGCGGCCTGTCGATCTATCGCAATCAGCGGATCTCTCGATTGTTGCGGACGTCCACGCAGATCCTCGTTCCATCACGCCGACAACGATTGTGATGGAACTTGAGAAGCTGATGAACTTTTATCGATATAATTTACATAACGGAAATGCATCCATTACTCACTTGCTTGTCAATGGCGAATACAGTGAAATGGATAGCTTATTGTCGGCCATACGGGAACGTTTTTCCATCCAAGCGGAACGTTTGCTGAAAAGGCCGTTGGAGCTTCAAGATGGACGACAATTGCCCGCAACTTTCAACCGGACGATCGGGTTGGCTTTGAAAGAGGTGTAGTCATGCTCGTTGATATTAATCTATTGCCTGAAAAGGAGAGGGAGCGTTCGACGCTCCTCATTGCTGCACTCGTTATTTTAGGTGCGGCTATTCTTTTTTGGGCAACTCTTTTTCTTCTATCCCTATCCTTATCACAGGAGACGGCTCGGGTGGAAACGCAGATCGCCTCTTTGCATGTAAGCCAGGAGGCGATCCGGGAAGATATTAAACCCTCATCTCATGCAGATGACCGGGAGAAACTCGCTTCGACCGTCGAATGGGCGGAAGGGTACCGGTTCGCTACTTTGCCTTTACTGCGTGAAATGGTCGCTTTATTGCCGGAGAGAGGGTTTTTTGTCTCGTTCGAATTCACCGCACCTCATGAGTCGGCGGTTACTGTCCAATTCGATGATAAATCCGATGCGGCATACTATTTGACGAGGATCAAATCGTCGACAGTTGTATCCTCCGCAACGATGGAGTCGTTAGTCGCTGTGAGTCACGATGAGGAAAGTGACTTACATACACTTCCACGATTCGAAGCGACTTATCTTATCGAATACGTAGATGACCGTGGTGTTGTTGTCGAAGTGGAAGAAACGATAGAAACGGATGGGCAGGAGGGTGACTCCGATGAGTAATATGACAAAACGTCAGAAGGAGTTGGGGCTCCTCGTTTTGGCGATTGTATTTTTAATTGTCCTCGCTGCGTATGCTTATTTTCAAATCTATGCTCCAGCAAAAGAAACAAATGAAAGGGCAACGCAGACGTTGGCGAATGAAAGGGATATTCTCTTTGCACTTCAGAGGCAAGAAGCACAGCAACGTCCTGCAGCAACGTCTGGCTCGCGTCCTTTGCAGGAGAAGCTGCCTGTGAAGCCGCTGGAAGATCTCATTCTTCTCCAAGTGCAAAAAGCTGAAGTGAAGTCCAATACCTTCGTGCATGAAGTGAATTTCTCGCTCGAAGATACGATAATTGAAAACCCGCCAGAACAAGTTGAAAACGTTCAAGCAGTCATTGTAGAAGTGCGTTTGCAGGCAGATGCATACAGTCAAATCGATCGGTTCATCGAAGAGATCGAATCGATGAATCGGATCTTCGTCCTAAATCGTATCGAATTCACTGCCCCTGAGGAAGTGACGACATTCGAACAGAAGAGCGGTCTCATGGAACTTTCTATCGCTTTCCATGCGTTTTTCAGGCCTGATTTGGGGAATCTTGAGGAGGAAGCGCCGAAAGTGGACGCGCCGGTGCCGGCGGGTAAAGAGGATCCAACGCCGGTTAATCAAATTCCTGGATTGGGTGATAGTGAATGAATGTTGTCTGGATAACTCTATTTTTCATTTATGGAAGCATCTTCGGCTCTTTTTTCAACGTTGTCGGCCTTCGCGTACCTAAAAAGGAGTCGATCGTATCTCCGCCTTCCCATTGCACAAACTGCAGTCGGAAGCTACGTCCGCTCGACTTAATACCAATATGCTCTTATATTGCGCTGCGTGGAAAATGTAGAGGGTGCGGACAAAAAATTAGCCCGATGTATCCGCTGATGGAATTCGTGACGGGAGTCTTATTCGCTTTTACATACTATCAGATCGGTTTCAGTTTTGAATTAATCATTGCGTTGCTGTTCGTTTCACTTCTCGTTATCATCACAGTATCGGATCTGACTTATATGATCATCCCCGACAAAGTGCTTCTGCCTTTCGCCATCGCTTTGTTAATACTCCGGTGGGTCATACCGACGTCGCCATGGTGGGATAGCCTGTTAGGAGCGGCAGTCGGTTTTATCATACTGTTTTTTATCGCTGTCGTGTCGAAAGGCGGAATGGGCGGCGGAGACATCAAATTATTCTTCGTCATCGGTCTCGTACTCGGTACGATGAATACGTTACTGACGCTGTTCTTTGCCTCTCTGATCGGCTCCGTCGTCGGCATTTACGTTCTGAAGAAAACAGGTAAAGGCAGGAAGACGCCTGTTCCATTCGGACCTTCCATTGCAGTTGCTGCTGTCATTTCATATTTTTTCGGAGCGGACTTTGTCGAATGGTATCAGCAATTATTCATTTAAGTCGATAAATTTGTTAGGACAAGGCGACAAACGTCTTGTTCTTTTTCATGTCCGATTTGGTACGGTTACTAAAAACGGGGTGGTCTGGCATGAAATTCAGAAAAAAATATTCAAAAGTGACAGTTGCGATGGCGATGCTTCACGGGGTACTCATTGGCATTGCTGCAGTGGCACTTGTAGGGTTCATCATCGTCGGGACGAATGGAATCGGAAAGGAGAAGGCGGTGGAACAGGAAGTCGTTACGACAAATCCACCGACTTCCGGTGAAACGACTCCGGCATCCGGACCAGCCATTTCCGCCGAGGATGCCCCCCTCAAACTGTATGCAAAACAGCATGGGGTTTTTTCAAGCGTGCAATCGGCAAAGGATTTCATGGCGCAAGATGTAAGTCTCGCGAAAGCCGACATTTTAGAAATCGGGGGACAGTTCTATGTATGGAGCGCAGTCGGCATTCAGGAAGATGAAATTGAAGTGAGGGAATACGAAATGACATTTAGGAAACCCTTTTTCGCTGATGTATCTTCATGCTCCGCTGTTGGCGCGGGGAAATTGAGGAGCGCTTTGTCGGAAAAGGAATTGTCCAAAATTAAAGTTTTGACAACTGTCGCGGAAGGGGAAGACGATGATGAAAAAATAGCTGATTTCCGTAAGAATTTAGTTGCTGTGACCGCATTCACATCGGATTTGCGCATCGTGCGTCTCAAGTTGCTCTCGCATTATACTCATAATAACGGCTGTGTGAAAATCAATTTTTAAAGTGTGAAAACGGGGCGAAATCAAGTTATTGCCGATTTGTGAAAATTTCCAATGAGCATCTTCTACAGTATGATAAAGAAAAAGGAGGTTGCTTATATGGAATTCATGGCAGATACACCGATTATTTTGGCATCCGGCTCTCCTAGAAGGCAGGAGCTGCTCAGAAATCTTGGCATTCCTTTCGAAATAATGCCAAGCGACGTCGAAGAAGTTGTGGAGTTGGTGGATAATGATTTTGCGGATTATGCCCAGAAGCTTGCGGTAAAAAAGGCGGCTGCTGTTTCTCAAATGCGGTCAGATGCTGTCATCATCGCGGCTGACACGATTGTCGTCTTCGAAGGGGAAGTGTACCCGAAGCCATCATCGAAGGGACAGGCTGAAAGCTTCCTGAGAAGGTTTTCCGGCAAGACCCATTCAGTTTTCACAGGTGTCAGCATTCTCGGAAACGGATTGTCGACCGTCTTTGCCGAGGAGACGAAAGTGACGTTCAAGGAGCTGGACGATCAGCTGATTCGGGCATATGTCGACTCGGGGGATCCGATGGACAAAGCGGGTGGTTATGGCATCCAGACCGCAGGGGCCTTGCTCGTCGAAAAGATTGATGGTGACTATTTGAACGTAGTCGGATTGCCCCTATCGAAACTGGTGGAAACATTGCGCAAAGAAGGCATCATCCTGTTGAAGGAGGCTGAATGATTCTTTGACAGTTGAAGCGAAGAAGCAGATGATGATCCGGGATGTACATATCGCGGATAGACCCCGCGAAAGGCTGATCCGTCAAGGAGCTGGAAGTCTATCAAACCAGGAGCTTATCGCCATCTTACTTCGGACAGGCACGAAAGAAGAGTCTGTTCTCATGCTTGCCAACAGGATTTTGAAATCATTCGATAAGATCCAAGACTTTAAGGATGCAACAGTGGAAGAGATGACAGCAGTGAAAGGGGTTGGACAAGCGAAAGCCGTCCAAATTCTTGCCGCTGTGGAGTTGGGAAAGAGGATTTATCGCAAGCATTCGGAAGGCCGTTATGTCATCAAATCGCCGGAAGACGCGGCTGCCTATTTGATGACGGATATGTCTTCCCTCGTTCAGGAGCATTTTGTCGTCCTGTTCCTCAATGTGAAAAATGAAGTGCTGCACAAACAGACGATTTTCATCGGCAGCTTGAATTCATCCATCGTCCATCCGCGTGAAATATTCCGGGAAGCGGTGAAACGCTCCGCTGCTTCCATCATTGCGGCACATAACCACCCTTCCGGTAATCCGTCGCCTTCACCGGAGGATATCGAGGTGACAAAAAGGCTCGTCGAAGCGGGCTCCATTATCGGGATCGAACTGCTGGATCATCTAATAATAGGCGATCATCGATTCATAAGTCTTAAGGAAAAAGGATATATGAGCTAGCAAATTACTCCTAAAATGGTAATAGATTTATGCGGAAACAATAAAGGAAAAGGGCTCCTAACCCTACAGCATGAAGGGAATGATGGAGCTTCTGCAAGCTGCTTAAAGGAGGAAGGCGATAGCATCAAAATCCATCCTATTGCTATTGACACTGTGAATTTGTTCTTCAATCCGTTATAATGTGGTGTATGATTTCAAGAAGACCATATTATGCGGTCGAATAGAAAGGAAGAACAGATTTGTTTGGATTTGGATCAAGGGATGTCGGGATCGACCTCGGCACAGCCAATACATTAGTTTTCATTAAAGGAAAAGGGATTGTTCTTAGAGAACCATCCGTTGTAGCGAAAAACACAGTGACGAATGAAATCGTAGCAGTCGGTTCAGCGGCTAAAAATATGATTGGACGGACTCCTGGTTCCATCGTGGCGACTCGCCCGATGAAAGACGGTGTCATTGCGGACTTTGAAATTACGACAGCGATGATCGAGCATTATTTGAAAGAAGCGACAAAAGCTGCAGGCAGCGCATGGAAAAAGCCGAACGTCATGGTTTGCGTTCCATTCGGCATCACATCTGTCGAACAGCGCGCGGTCATTGATGCAGCGAGACAAGCTGGTGCAAAAGATGCGTTTACAATTGAAGAGCCGTTTGCTGCTGCTATCGGTGCTAATTTACCAGTTTGGGAACCTACTGGCAGCATGGTCGTCGATATAGGTGGCGGTACAACGGAAGTTGCAGTCATTTCACTCGGCGGCATCGTTACGAGCGAATCGATTCGTGTTGGAGGAGACTCGATGGACGGAGCAATCATCGGTTATATCCGTAAAACGTATAATATGACAATCGGTGAACGTACAGCGGAAGCTATTAAAATTGAAATCGGTTCGGCGAAAGTTTCTGCTAAACCTGAGAAGATGGATATCAGAGGTCGAGACCTATTGACTGGCCTACCAAAAACTTTGGAAATATCTTCTGATGAAATCGTTGAAGCACTACGTGAATCCATCACACAAATTATTGAAGGCGTCAGAAAAACGTTGGAAGCTACTCCTCCTGAGTTGTCTGCGGATGTCATGGAACGCGGAATCGTCTTGACAGGCGGGGGAGCGTTGCTTGAAAACTTGGACAAGGTCATTTCGGATGAAACGAATATGCCTGTCTTCATCGCCGAAGACCCGCTTGATTGTGTAGCGATCGGAACAGGGAAAGCGCTCGATAATTTCGAAGTGATTAAAAAGATGCAAGCTAGGTAATGAGGGAGGATTTGGGCAATGCCGCGATTTTTTTCGAATAAACGGTTGATTTTGCTGCTTGTGGGCGTCATTGTCCTTGTGGCATTGATTTCATTCTCCTTAAAAGACAGGCAGAACGCCACCCTTCCAGAACAAATAGTGAAAGATGTCGTCGGTTTCGGGCAATCTCTTTTCTCGAAACCGGCACATTATATTACAGGCACATTGGATAAAATCGATGGTATTTTGAATACATACGAAGAAAACAAGCATTTGAAAGCACGCTTAAAAGAATATGCCTCTACTCAGGCGGAGTTGGCAGATGTGAAGGCGGATAATGAGAAACTCCGAGAAATCGTCGGAAAGAAAGATAGCCTTAGAGATTATGAACCTATCCAAGCAACCGTCATTTCACGAAATCCCGATCAGTGGGAAGAGAAAATTATTATCGATCAAGGCAGCGTGGAAGGCGTAGAGCTGAATATGGCTGTCATAACTGCAAACGGGCTCGTCGGAAAAGTGGTGCTCGTCACTCCTTTCACGTCGACAGTGGAATTGCTTTCGACTGAAAACCGAAACTTCCGGGTGGCTGCTGTCATACCGGGTGAGGAAGCTATTTTTGGTTTGATAGAAGGATTTGATCCGGCGCGTGGCGAATTAATAATGAAGCGCATCGATTCGAATTTTGACGTCAAAGAAGGGCAAAAAGTCGAGTCTTCTGGTCTTGGCGGCATTTTTCCAAAAGGTTTGTTGATCGGGGAAGTGACGGAAGTGTCTACGGATGATTTTGGATTGACGAAATTGGCTTATATTCGTCCGGCAGCTGATTTCTCCATGTTGGCTCATGTAATGGTCGCAAAGAGGTCATCTGGCGTTACGAGCGGAACAGATGGAAAAGTCGCTGGTGAAGACGAAGAGGGGGAGGATGGATCGTGATCAGGTTCATAATCCCTCTTATTGCCGTCATATTGTTTTTCCTCGAGCCGGTATTCAGTCTCTTCTCACCCGTATCGATCGCAGATGTATCTTACACTCTCGTACCCCGCTTCGTTATCGTCTATCTGATTTTCATCACCGTCTACTATGGACGAAGGCGAGCAATCCTCTATGGAATGATACTTGGACTCTTGTATGATATGTATCACATTGATATTATTGGTATATATACTTTTTTATATCCGGTGATCTGCTATCTTGCCGCTTTGATCATCCGTCAGCTCCATCGCCACGTCATCACAGTGATGCTTTTATCTATGGCGATGGTTGCGGTGCTTGAATTGCTGTCGTTCATCTTTGCCAGCCTGATTGCATTGACGGCAATCGGCTTCGAAGAGTTCATCGTGATCCGTCTTATGCCGACAATGATTGCCAATTCCATATTTGTGGCGATGTTCGGCTATCTGTTTAAATGGCTGATCGACGAGAGAGAACTGCAAAAAGCCGGAATATAATCAAGAAAAAATGTGAGGGACGCAAATGACGAAACAGCACTATGTAACAATAAAAGGGACAAAAGACGGGCTTGTCCTCCGACTTGACGACAAATGCGCTTATTCGGACATGATTGCAGAACTCCGCAATAAAGTCAGCGAAAACAGTCTTGACGGGCTCGCTGAAGTGAAGGTGCATACTGGAAATCGTTATTGTAATGAAGAGGAGCTTAAGGAAATTATGAATGTCGTTCACGAATCGCCGCATTTACGAGTTTCCAAGATACAGAGCGAAGTCATTACAATCGAAGAGTGCAACCGTAAAGTACTGGAGAATCAATCGGAGACCTATATCGGCATCGTTCGCTCGGGACAGGTCGTAAAAGCCGATGGAGATCTTGTTGTAATCGGCGATGTCAATCCGAACGGCCGTGTCGTAGCCGCGGGAAGCATTTATGTATTAGGAAGATTGAAAGGGATTGCTCATGCGGGAGCAGCTGGCAATGAAGAAGCGGTAATTGCGGCTTCGTGGCTTGAAGCGACGCATTTGATGATAGCGGATAGAATGGAAACAATGACTGACGAGCTGACAATTTTGTCGGAACAACCGGAGATGGAATGCGCATACATACATCCGAACGGTTTCATTGCCATCGACCGTTTACAGGAGCTTCGGATTCTCCGACCTAATCTGTCGACATTCAAAGGAGGGAGCTAGTGTGGGTGAAGCAATCGTAATAACGTCTGGAAAAGGTGGAGTCGGTAAAACGACGACATCTGCAAATCTTGGGACAGCATTGGCTCTACAAGGTAAAAAAGTGTGTCTCGTTGACACGGATATCGGTCTCCGCAATCTGGACGTCATCCTCGGACTTGAAAATCGTATCATTTACGATCTCGTCGATGTAATCGAAGGCCGATGCAAAATCCATCAGGCGCTCGTCAAGGACAAGCGTTTTGAAGATGGACTATTTTTGTTGCCGGCAGCTCAAACTACAGATAAAAACGCAATTGAACCAGAACAGATCAAAGAATTGATCACTGAATTGAAACGTGATTATGATTATATTTTGATCGACTGCCCTGCAGGTATTGAGCAAGGATATAAAAATGCTGTTGCAGGTGCGGATCGAGCCATCGTTGTCACGACGCCGGAAATTTCGGCGGTGAGGGACGCGGACCGTATCATCGGACTTTTGGAGCAAGAGGATATCGAACCGCCGAAGCTGATCATCAATCGGATCAAAAGCCGTCTCGTCAATAGCGGCGACGCTTTGGATGTGAATGAGATCACGTCTCATTTATCCATCGATCTGCTCGGAATAGTCTTGGACGATGAAAAAGTCATTTCCTCTTCAAATAAAGGGGAGCCGGTCGTCATGGATCCATCGAACCCGGCAGCAATCGGTTACCGGAACATCGCCCGTCGGATCTTAGGCGAGTCCGTGCCACTCATGTCTCTCGACGAAGGAAAGCCAGGATTTTTCGGGAAACTGAAATCATTATTCGCTAAATAAACGGGAACCCTTGTCAGCAAGGGTTCTTTTTTATATTTATATTTATTATGAGAGTAGGCAATGAGGGAGCGAAAGCCGTCACGAAGAACGGCTTTTGCGAGTAAAAGTGAAGCGTTACGAGCACATCTTTGCCCTAGCCGTCACGAAGAACGGCTTTTGCGAGTAAAAGCGAAGCGTTACGAGCACATCTTTGCACTACTTTACAGTAAAAGCATAGTGTTACTAGCAGGATGCCTTAATTTCTGAAAAGAACGTAGTAATTAAGTCTAATTAAACCCTTCGCTGTTCGATTGGCTGACTGCTCGCCCGCGGAAAGCGTCCACCTGGAGCGGTATATATAATAAACAGTTACCTTGGACAATTGCCCATAATATTCATAGTACCCTCGTCATATACTGAGAAAAAAGGTGGTGTGGCGGGGTGAAATGGAAAACAAAATGGGTCATTGCAATCATAGTAGCGATTGGCGTATTCAGCTTTGCCAAATTGGAAGAAATCGGAGTTGTCAACAAGCCTGTTACGCAATATATAACGACAGGCAAAGATTTCATCGTCATGAAAAAGTGGGTGGCCTCCATAATTGGAGATCCGGAAGAGGACACGATCACAGTGTCTGCTGAAACAGTTGAAGAGCTACCATTCGCTGCATATGAATCGATGCAACCTTATAAGGATGGAGTAATTGCATCCTATGCTCATCCTATGCCGATTACAGCACAAGGGGACGGGCTCATCGTATTCACTGGCTTTACACGACAATCAGGGAAGACGATCACAGTGTTGTACGATGATGGTGACGAAGTGACGTACGGATTTGTCGGGTCGATATCGAAGCTCCCCTATTCGACTGTGAAAAAGGGGGACACGCTTGCTCTTATGAATGAAGAGGCGATCTACTTAAAAGTGAAGCGGGAAGGGGTCGTATTGGAAGCTGCAGTGTTGGCTACTTATTTCTCGGAAGATACGAAATGAAGCTTCGCCTTCATCCCATTTTGGCACCTTTTTTCCTCGTGCTTATGGTAACAGGAGGATTGGCGTTTTACGCTCTCGTCTTCATATCCCTTCTTTTCCATGAAGCAGGCCATGTTGTCGCTGCGAAAATGGCAGGTATGAAGGTCCGGTCATGCACGATCATGCCTTACGGAGGAGAACTGCGAATACCCGACCGGCACTCTTACGGTAAAAGACAAAGAGTGTTCGTTGCGGTCGGAGGGCCTATCGCCACAGCAATTCTCCTCCTGCTATCAATGCTGTTTTCATTTCCTGGAGATGATCAGTTCGTCCGCATTCAAACAGCGATCCTATTGCTGAACATATTGCCTGTTTTGCCTTTGGACGGTGGACAGGCCATTAGCGCCATGCTCGAAACGGATGAAAGGAAATATAAAGTGAGATCCGCATTTCTCGTCTTTTCCATATCGGTGTTACTAGCTGTCACTCTTTTGCTTCTTTCGGGCCTTCCGGAGACTGTCCTCTTTCTTGTTCTAGCTTTGTTTTTGCTCTTTCAAAACATATCCGCTTTCAAGTTCAGAAAGTATGAACAGGCTTATGAGCAGTTGAAAAGAAAACAGTTGACGCCATAGAATATGCGTGGTAATATTTTAATGTTATTGTTTGTAGCGCACCCGTGCTACAACCGCACTGACAAGGTACAAGCATCCGAAAGGATCACCTTTGAAGGCGAGTCTGAGTCTATTGAGGAGGTGCAAGTATGTACGCAATCATTGAAACTGGTGGAAAACAAATCAAAGTCGAACAAGGCCAAGAAGTCTACATTGAAAAAGTAGTCGGCGAGGCTGAGGAAACTGTAACATTCGACAAAGTTCTATTCGTTGGTGGAGAAGACGTGAAAGTTGGCGCTCCATTCGTGGAAGGTGCAACGGTTACTGGTAAAATCGTTAAACAAGGCCGCGCGAAAAAAATCACGGTTTTCAAATACAAGCCGAAAAAGAACTACCACAAAAAGCAAGGTCATCGTCAGCCATACACGAAAGTTGTCATCGAAGGCATCAACGCGTAAGCCGGCATGATCAAGATCAGTATTAATGAACAACCATCCGGCCGCATCAGCTCATTTGAGATGAAAGGCCATGCCGATTTTGCGGAATATGGAAAAGATCTCGTCTGTGCAGGCGCGTCCGCGGTTTCATTTGGAGCCGTCAACGCTGTCATCGCACTCACTGGCATAACCCCGGATATCCAACAAGGGTCTGACGGAGGTTATTTGAAAGTGGTTTTTCCGGAAACGGAGAGAGACGAAGATATCCAATTGATCGTGAAGGCGATGATTGTTTCATTACAGACGATTGAACAAGATTACGGGAAACATATAAAACTTATTTTCAACCGATAGGAGGTGGCACTAATGTTACGTTTGGATCTCCAGTTTTTCGCATCGAAAAAAGGGGTAGGTTCTACAAAGAACGGTCGTGACTCTCATTCGAAACGTCTTGGCGCAAAGCGCGCTGACGGACAATTCGTTTCAGGCGGCTCTATCCTTTATCGCCAACGCGGAACAAAAATTCACCCAGGTGAAAACGTTGGCCGCGGCGGGGACGATACACTTTTCGCGAAAGTTGACGGCGTAGTTCGCTTCGAGCGTTTTGGCCGCGACAAGAAAAAAGTGAGCGTGTACCCTGTAGCTCAAGAAGCTTAATGTTATCACTAACATTGAAAGGACTGCATTTTACCGTGCAGTCCTTTTTATTTTTGGCGAATTTTGTGAAGAGAATGCTATACTGTAGTATATGAAACATTTGGCGGTGAGAAAATGGAATCGGATAACCTGACGATTGGAAAAGCACTGAAGTTTGCGCGCCATGATTTTTTAAATGAATTGCAATTAATGCTATTATATATGGATCTCGGAAAAATGCCCGAAGCGAGAAGGACACTGTTGGAAGCGACGGAACGCATGCGTCATGTATCCATGCTGGAAAAACTGCGTTTGCCGAGGACGGAAATCTGGCTTAGCACTTTTGAATGGAGACATACAGCCTTTTCGAAGAGGTTGCAATCCAACATCATCGCAGGTACCCGGACCGCCAATGACGATGCAGTCGCCGATTACTTGGAAAAATTAATTTGTGTAGTCGAAGAAGCAGTCGATCCGATGGATGAATATATCGTTCATATAGCGGTTAAAGCTACTGAAGATCATTGGTCGATCCAATTGAAAATCGAAGGGACGCTCATGGGATCGCCAAGACTGCCACAAACAGATGGCGGGTTTGAAGTGAGTGGAATCTTGCAAGATAAGCAATGGACGTTCACATTAAGTGGGCAATAGGAGGAATAAACATGTTTGTCGATCACGTTAAAGTATATGTAAAAGGTGGCGACGGCGGCGATGGAATGGTTGCGTTCCGCCGGGAGAAGTACGTAGCGTACGGAGGTCCTGCTGGAGGGGACGGAGGAAAAGGCGGAGATGTCGTTTTCATCGTCGATGAAGGTTTGAGGACGCTAATGGATTTCCGTTACCAACGCCATTTCAAAGCAACTCGCGGAGAGCATGGCGGCAGTAAAAATCGGCATGGTAAAGGCGCCGAAAACATGGTCGTCAAAGTTCCGCCGGGTACGATAGTCAAGGACGTCGAAACCGGAACGATCATCGCCGATCTAGTAGAGCATGGGCAGACAGCAGTCATCGCAAAAGGTGGGCGTGGAGGCCGCGGGAACTCGCGATTTGCGACACCACAAAACCCGGCTCCTGAGCTTTCTGAAAAAGGGGAACCAGGCGTCGAGCGGGAAATCACACTTGAATTGAAAGTGCTTGCAGATGCAGGTCTTGTCGGTTTCCCAAGTGTCGGAAAGTCGACTTTATTATCTGTCGTATCAGCTGCAAAGCCGAAAATCGCCGATTACCATTTCACGACACTCGTACCGAATCTCGGGATGGTGGAGCTGGAAGGCGGAAGAACATTCGTGCTCGCCGATTTGCCAGGGCTTATCGAAGGGGCGCATGAAGGCGTCGGCCTCGGCCATCAATTTTTGCGCCATATCGAGCGGACAAGAGTTATTATCCACGTAGTGGACATGTCCGGAATGGAAGGACGGGATCCTTACGAAGACTTCGTTACGATCAACGAAGAGCTGGAGAAATACAATCTTCGTTTGATGGAACGGCCACAAATCATCGTCGCAAATAAAATGGACATGCCGGAAGCTGAAGAGAATCTGAAATTGTTCAAAGAAAAGCTTGACGATGAAGAAGCGTTGGTCTTCCCGATTTCTGCAATCACGCGTGAAGGCTTGGATCAGCTGTTGTTTGCTGTCGCAGACTTGCTTGAAACGACGCCCGAGTTTCCGATGCATGAAATTGAAGATGAGGATGAAAATCGTTCGGTTCTTTATAAGCACGAATCTGAAACTGCGGACTTCAAGATTACCCGCGATGATGATGGAGCCTTTGTCCTGTCGGGGTATACTCTTGAACGTTTGTTCAAGATGACCGACTTCAACTTCGATCAATCCGTCCGTAAGTTTGCGCGCCAAATGCGCGGAATGGGTATCGACGATGCACTTCGTGAGCGAGGGGCGAAAGACGGAGATACGGTCAGAATCCTCGACTTTGAATTCGAATTCCTCGAATAAGATGCAGTGTGCGTTTTCTATGACTTGTTGCAAGGAGGCATGAAATGAAGCCATTGGGGGAAGGGCAGTTTTATCTCGTAAGGGAAGATGTGCTTACGGAATCGATGTTAAAAATGCTGGAGGCTAAAAGGCTTCTAGCGAGCGGGGAAGAGAGGACAATCCAAGAAGCGACGAAGCGGGTGGGGTTGTCCCGAAGCGCTTATTACAAATATAAGGATACAGTCTTTCCATTCGAGTCGATCGCCCGTGAACGAGTGTTGACGATCTTCATTCAGCTGGAGGACCGGAAAGGCTCGCTTGCGTCGATTCTTCGGATCATATCGGAAGCTAAGTGTAATGTGTTAACGATACACCAGACGATTCCGGTGCAAGGTCGCGCGAATATTACATTGTCTCTCGATGTAACGGAGATGCAGATCAAAATGGAGGAATTCATGCAAAAATTGAAAGCACCGACTTTCATCGATTCCGTCCATTTGATCAGTTCTGGAGCATTGTAAGTAATAAAAAACAGAGAGCAACATGATGGAGGAACTGGGATGAGCGAACAGGATTACAAGCCGACGGTCGCCTATTTGGGGCCAGAAGCTTCATTTACTCATGTGGCGGCAACTCACCTTTTTGGTACAAAAGGCTTGGTACCGCAACCGACAATACCCGATTGTATAGAAGCTGTAACCGAAGGCCATGTCGCATATGCAATCGTACCGCTTGAAAATGCATTGGAAGGCTCCGTGCCGATGACGATCGATTATTTATTCCACGGAAGCGAACTGTTCATTAACGCGGAAATTTCAATACCGATTGAACAGCATATGATGGTGAACAAAAAGTGGAAGGATGACTTGGAGCGGCTCGAATCAGTTCGTTCCCATCCGCATGCACTTGCGCAATGCCATAAATATTTGCAATATCATTACCGACGTACGCCGTTGATCCAGACGACATCGACAGCAGCTGCCGCTAAGTACATTTCTGAAAATCCGGAACTGTGCATCGCTGCAATCGGTAATCGCTTAGCTGCAGAAAAATACGGCTTACATATCGCAGAAGAAAATATCCATGATTTTCATTTCAACCATACACGGTTTGTCGTTCTGTCTTTGAGGAAAGGGCATTTGGAAGTTCCGGGTCATTCAGAGTTGCCAAAAACGACACTGATGGTCAAGTTGCCTGAGGACGACCGTTCAGGAGTGCTCCATCAAATACTTTCAGTTTTTGCATGGCGAAAGCTGAATTTGAGCAAAATCGAATCCAGGCCGATGAAAACCGGGTTAGGAAATTATTTTTTTATCATCGATATATTGGAAAGCGAAGAGCATCCGATGATGAGAGGCGCGCTAGAGGAGCTTGCCGCGCTCAATTGCACGGTTCGCTCTTTCGGATCCTACTTTACGTACGAACAAAAACCTTCACGCTAAATCATTTTAGCTTGGAGGTTTTTTCGTTTTACAGAGGAAAGAAGCCTGAGGGACATCAGTTTTTCGAATGAATATTAAAGGCATTTCCACAATATACATACTAAGAGAGAGGGCGCCTACCTTAAATTTGCGTCACATAGACGGGCGTTCGTTCATACGATGGATTGATGGAAGGGGGATTTTGTTAGTGGATGTCCATATTGTTGTAAAAGGGGATACGTTGTGGAAAATTGCACGACAGTACGGTATCCCTTTTGAAGATTTGAAAAGGGTGAATGCCCATTTAGCAAACCCGGATTATGTCGTTCCGGGGATGAAGATTTTTCTGCCGAAGAAAAAAACTGCAGCTCAGCCGAGTGAGAAGGGCAAGGAAAAAATGCCGGAAAAAGTGAAGCAACAGCAAGCTGCGCCTTCTATGCCTCCTGCGATGGAAAAGCCGAGCATGCCGCAGCAACCGATTCCAATGCCACGGGTTGAAAGGGAATTTGAAATGCCGAAGCCACCATCTGTTCCGATGCAGCCAATGCCGACTGCGCCTGTTCAGCAGCCGCCTGCCGCGATGACGCTACCGCCTGAACCTATGCCATCCATACCGCCTGCAGCTCCGATGCCGCCAATGGCTATGCCGCAATTTTTCCAACCGATTATGCCAGTTCCGTGCGGATGGATGCCGATCTACGACGCGGATTGTGCACCGATGACATTCCCAAGTTTCACACAGCAAATGCCTACACCAACCATGCCGGCACCTCCAATGCCGACACAAGTCATGCCAACACAAGAATTGCCGACAGCCCCGGCTCAAATGGGAGTAAGGCCACCTGCAATCGATATGACCGATGATCTGGATGACTATGATGAATCGCCAATCTATCCTGGTAGAGGTCCTGGAGTTGCCCCGCCTTACCCGGTTAGAGGGTGGGAATTGACGGAGTCCCCGATGATGCTGGATGAATCTCCGGATGATATGGATTTTACCCCTCCAGAGCAGGCATATGTACCACAAATGGTATCGCCGGAGTTTCAAAATCCGTATGGGATGATGATGCAGCCTCAGCAACCATTCGCTTTCGGTAATCCTTGCATGCCGATTCATCATTGCGGTTGTGGTTGCCCTCCTCATGGTTTCTACGGGATGGCTCCTACCGAAATGCACCCGAATTATATGATGCCAATGCAAGTGAGCCCAATGCAAATGTATCCAATGCCGATGAATCCGATGCCAATGAACCAAATGCCGATGAGCCAAGCGCAGATGAATCCAATGCAAATGAATCCAATGCAAATGCAACCATTCTACCCTATGGATAATTACGGATGTGGTTGCTGACCGGCGTATGGTGCCGGAAAAGAATATCCGTAAAGTGAAACAGAATGTTTGGAAGATGGTGGAAGGAGAGTCCTCCTACTCTCTGAAACGGTATACGACGCGATCAACGGCGGTAAAAGTGAATTACGTACACAGACAGCTTCATACAATTCGCTTTCCGCATATCGTTCCTATCATCCCGACTGACGATCCGTTATTCATCATGCAACCATGGATTGAAGGGACAAAACCGGTCAACTTTAGAAGAAGGATTGATCGGACTGATTCCCTTATGGCCCTCAAAGCGTTGCATCAAACAAAGGAGCAGATTGACTGGGACGCCTCCCCTTATCTGCATCGATACCAGCTCCTGGATAAATGGCGGGAAAGACTGGACCGGTTTATCGACAATCGAGACGCATGTGGGAAATTCATAAGAAAACAAGCGGTTGACGAAATCATTATGTATGGGGAGGAGGCCCTTCCCATACTAAAGAAAAACTACCGCAAACTTTCGGGCTATACGTTGCTTCATGGGGATGTCGTGCATCACAATATTCTCCGGGATGGAAACGGAATTATCCGTTTCATCGATTTTGACCTTGCATGTACTGGACCTCCTGGAACGGAATTGGCGCTTTGGATGCACCGTGTCTTGCCGAATGTGTGTTACAATCTAGAATTTCTTCTGGCGGAGCAATCATCTTTGAACAATCTGGATGATGCCTCGAAATCGATGTTGCTTTATCCGAATGAGTTGTTAAGGGAATGGCTGCACCTTTTGAACATGCCGGAAGCAAAGCAGGAAAGTCTCGCAAGAAAGCTTATCCCTTTTACGGAATATGCTCTCTCTTCATGGCCGAAGCTATGGTATGATATAGAACGGAACATGAAGTAGGAGGATGCATAATGGCTGGCCATTCAAAGTGGAAAAATATCCAAAACCGTAAAGGCGCACAAGACGCGAAAAGAGGAAAAATATTTCAAAAGATGTCAAGGGAGCTATATGTAGCCGCGAAATCAGGCGGCGGAGATCCAGACATGAATCCTGCGCTCCGTCTTGCAATCGAGAAATCGAAAAGCTTCAATGTGCCTAATGATGTCATAAAACGAGCGATCGATAAAGCGACTGGCGCGGGTGCGGATGAAAACTATGAGGAAGTCGTCTATGAAGGATATGGACCTGGGGGTGTAGCGGTTCTTGTACAATGTTTGACAGAGAACCGAAACAGGACAGGGCCGAATATCCGTGTAGCTTTCAATAAAAACGGCGGTAGCTTAGGGGAAAGCGGTTCAGTCGGCTATCTATTCAACCGCAAAGGACGCTTGTTTGTCGAGCGTACGGAGGAAACCGACGAAGAAGCAATTATGCTTGCCGCGCTGGAAGCGGGTGCTGAGGATATCGAGTCGACAGAAGACGGCTTCGAAATCATTACTGAACCATCCGGTTTCATGGAAGTGAAAGAAGCACTGGAAGCTGAAGGAATTGAATTCGTTTCAGCGGAAGTGGAAATGATCCCGACGATCTATACGGAATTGCAAGGCGATCATGCCGAGCAGTTCGAAAAGATGATTGATGCATTGGAAGACGATGACGACGTACAAAACATATATCATAACGCAAGCGAATGAGCCGCCTCATCAGCGGCTTTTTTTATTGGTGGATACATTTCACATCAATAGGTAGAAAACCCGTTCGTATGCTATAATAGTTTCGATACTTTAGGGGGAGAATGACTTGTACGATTACATTAAAGGAACAATCACCCGGGTAACACCCGAATACATAACGCTCGAACAAGGCGGCATCGGCTGGCAGATCATGACGCCTAACCCATATGCTTTTCATCAAACAGAAGAGGTCCAACAAGTATTCACTTATTTGCATGTCCGTGAAGATATGCAATGGCTACTCGGCTTCAAATCACTTGAACAGCGTGAGTTGTTTAAGAAGCTCATCACCGTCTCTGGAATCGGTCCGAAGGGTGCGCTCGCCATATTGGCAAGCGGCATTCCATCCCAAGTGATCGGAGCAATCGAAAGGGAAGATGAAGCATTCCTCGTACAGTTCCCGGGAGTCGGAAAAAAGACGGCTCGTCAAATGATCCTAGACCTCAAAGGGAAGCTCGGAGACCTATTCACGGAAATCGAAATGCCGGATGATGTGACGTTGCTTTCCATGGCGGAAAACGGTGCTTTGGAAGAAGCCATCCTCGCATTGCAGGCGCTTGGCTATTCGCAACGGGAATTGGCGAAAGTGAAGACGGAGATGCAAAAGGAAGAACTGGATACGGAAGGCTATATGAAGCTTGCATTGCGCCTGCTATTGAAACAAAAATAATATTAGTTGAATAAGGAAGGAGGAGCGGTGCATGGAACGGGTCATTTCAAGTGAACAATCCAATTATGACGACAGCTTCGAACAATCTTTGCGACCTCAGACGTTGCAGCAATATATTGGACAGGAAACTGTGAAGGACAATCTGAGTATTTTTATCCAAGCCGCAAAAGGCAGAAGTGAAAGCTTGGACCATGTCCTGTTATACGGTCCGCCTGGACTTGGGAAAACGACGCTTGCGACTGTCATCGCAAATGAAATGGGCGTCAATGTGAAGATGACGAGCGGGCCGGCGATTGAAAGGCCGGGAGATCTGGCAGCGGTCGTTTCGTCATTGGAGCCAGGCGATGTCCTTTTCATTGATGAAATCCACCGGTTGAACCGATCGATCGAGGAAGTTCTTTATCCGGCTATGGAAGACTTTTGTCTCGACATCGTTGTCGGTAAAGGTCCTTCCGCTAAATCGATTCGCCTCGACCTTCCGCCATTTACGTTAATCGGTGCGACGACGAGGGCTGGTTCCTTATCAGCGCCGCTTCGTGACCGTTTTGGCGTGCCGCTCCGCCTTGAATATTATGGGGAAGGCCCATTGAAGGAAATCGTAATCAGAAGTGCGAGCCTATTCGATGTCGATATCGACTCCAATGCGGCGGTTGAAATAGCTAGACGCTCGAGGGGGACGCCTAGAATCGCCAACCGCCTCTTGCGCAGAGTGCGTGATTACGCGCAAGTCCGCGGAGACGGCAGCATTACAATGGATATCGCAAGGGAAGCGCTTGAAATGCTGCAAGTGGATTCACATGGACTTGATCATATTGACCATAAATTGCTTGTCAGTATGATTGAACGGTTCCGCGGCGGACCGGTCGGTATTGATACGATTGCGGCAAGCATTGGCGAGGAGTCCATAACGATTGAAGACGTTTATGAACCTTACTTGCTGCAAATCGGTTTCATTCAACGAACACCGCGCGGCCGAATTGCAACGAAACTCGCATATGATCATTTCGGTTACGTGGTCCCAGACGCGCTTACGTAATACTAATCAAGTAGTTCAATACTGCATAAAAGGAGTTCACCCGCATTATGGATGTAAATGATTTTGATTTTGAGTTGCCGGAAAGTCTCATTGCACAGACGCCTCTTGAAGATCGGACTGCAAGCAGATTGATGGTTTTGGATAAAGTGACAGGTGACGTCAAGCATCGTCAGTTCCGTCAAATTGTGGACGAGCTGCAGGAAGGGGATGTTATCGTACTGAACGATACACGTGTCCTGCCTGCCCGTTTGATTGGGACGAAGGAAGATACGGGCGCGTCGATTGAAGTGCTCCTTCTGAAGGAGACGGGGGCGAATGAATGGGAGACGCTCGTAAAGCCTGCGAAGCGGGTGAAAGTCGGAACTGTCGTGACGTTCGGGGATGGCAGATTGGAAGCTGAATGCACTGAGATCCTTGAGCAAGGCGGAAGGATATTCAAATTCCGCTATGAAGGGATCTTCTACGAAATCCTTGATTCGTTAGGGCAAATGCCGCTCCCTCCTTATATTACAGAGACGCTTGACGATCAATCGCGCTATCAGACCGTCTTTGCGAAAGAGAGAGGGTCGGCCGCGGCACCTACTGCGGGTCTTCATTTCACCGAAGAAATCCTACAGGAGATCAAAGACAAAGGTGTAGGTGTCGAGTTCATCACTTTGCATGTCGGCTTAGGGACATTCCGTCCTGTAAGTGTTGACGTAATCGAAGAGCACACGATGCATTCGGAGTATTATTCTGTAACCGAAAAGGCTGCAAATGCAATTAACGAAGCGAAGGCGAGAGGTGGAAACGTCATTGCGGTCGGAACGACGTCTGCGAGAACGCTTGAGACGATTGCTTCGCAAAATGACGGAAAAATTGTGCCTACCAGCGGGTGGACGTCGATATTCATCTACCCTGGCTACCGGTTCAGCATTCTCGATGGTATGCTCACCAACTTCCACTTGCCGAAATCGACATTGATCATGCTGATTTCCGCTATGGTGTCACGTGAGCATGTATTAGCCGCCTATAAGGAAGCGGTAAAGGAGAAATATCGCTTCTTCAGTTTCGGGGATGCGATGTTCATTAAACCTCCACAAAAGTAAAGGGATGCAAATTCCCAAAATGGAAAGGATCTAATTAAATGGCAGCAATTACTTACGAACATATAAAAACGTGCAAGCAGACAGGGGCTCGTCTCGGTATCGTCCATACGCCACATGGTTCATTTGAGACGCCGGCGTTCATGCCTGTCGGGACGCAAGCGACTGTGAAGACGATGTCGCCGGAAGAACTGAAAGAGATGGGTGCAGGCATTATCCTCGGCAACACGTATCATCTTTGGCTGCGCCCGGGTCATGACGTTATTAAGGAAGCGGGCGGTCTCCATAAATTCATGAATTGGGATCGGCCGATCTTGACGGATTCAGGCGGTTTTCAAGTGTTTTCATTAAGTGAATTCCGTAAAATTGAAGAAGAAGGCGTCCATTTCCGTCATCACTTGAACGGAAGTAAGCTTTTCCTAAGCCCTGAAAAAGCGATGGAAATTCAAAATGACCTTGGTTCGGATATTATGATGGCTTTTGACGAATGTCCTCCGTATCCCGCGACATTCGAATATATGAAGGCAAGTGTGGAAAGGACTTCAAGATGGGCGGAGCGCTGCCTGAAAGCCCATGCTCGACCAGAGGATCAGGCGCTATTCGGAATTGTCCAAGGGGGCGAATTCGAGGAACTTCGCAAACAAAGTGCGAAAGACCTTGTCTCGCTCGACTTCCCTGGATATGCAATCGGCGGATTGTCCGTCGGTGAGCCGAAAGATGTCATGAATCGCGCTCTAGAATTTACGACTCCGCTATTGCCTGAAAACAAACCGCGCTATTTGATGGGTGTCGGTTCTCCTGATTCCTTGATTGACGGAGCGATCCGCGGAGTGGACATGTTTGACTGCGTATTGCCAACACGTATTGCGAGGAATGGTACGCTCATGACTAGCGAAGGACGCCTCGTCGTGAAAAATGCAAAATACGAGAGGGATTTCGGGCCGTTGGATCCGAATTGCGATTGCTATACTTGTAAAAATTATAGCAGAGCTTATATCCGGCACTTGATCCGAGCGAACGAAACATTCGGCATCCGATTGACTTCCTACCACAATCTCTACTTCTTGCTACGGTTGATGGATCAGATCCGGGACGCAATCCGCAATGATCGTCTCGGCGACTTCAGGGAAGAATTTTTTGAACAATACGGATTTAATAAACCAAATGCAAAAAACTTTTGAATCTTGTATAATGAACCGAGAAGAGGGGGGAAGAAAATGAATGGTGATATGTTCGGTACGTTGCTACCAATTATTGCAATGTTCGCAATCATGTGGTTCCTATTGATTCGACCTGCACAAAAAAGGCAAAAACAGACAAAGCAAATGCAAGAAAGTTTGAAGCGCGGCGATAAAGTCATTACAATCGGCGGTCTTCACGGCGTAATTGACGCTGTCGATGACACATCCGTCTTTTTGAAAGTTGCAGACGGCACAACATTGCAATTCGATAGACAAGCTGTCGGGCGCGTTGTGGATGCAAGCGCATCATAATGGTGTTCATGTTCAAAGAGGTGGTTTCACAGTTGCAACTGTGAACCACCTCTTTTTCGTTCTTGTATATTCCTACTGAGGATAACGCATCCTTTCATGGAAAGGAGGGAACGGTATGAATGAATTCTTAATTATCGGATTCAGGACAATTTTTTTGTATGCATTCATTGTGGTCATTCTTAGAGTGATGGGAAAACGGGAAGTAGGCGAGTTAGGCGTTCTCGATGTCGTCGTTTTTATCATTATGGCAGAAGTGGTCGCATTTTCATTGGATTCGCCGGAAAAGAAATTGATTCACTCTATATTTCCCGTTCTTCTTCTGCTCGGCATCCAGTTGCTGACATCCTACATTTCCATGAAGAGTAAAAAGTTCAGGGATATCGTCGACGGAGACCCTACTTTGATTATTCAGGACGGAATTATACAGGAAGAGCAGATGAGAAAACAGAGATACAATTTGGACGACTTATTCCAACAGCTTCGCGAACAGCAAATCGGTTCGGTTCGCGAAGTGTCCTATGCATATTTGGAGCCTTCCGGCAATCTGTCAGTATTCACATACGAGAACACTCAGCCGGTCCTTGCCCTCATTTCTGACGGCGTAATCCAAAGCCGCCATGTCCAAATGATCGGGAAATCCGAAAAATGGCTCGTCGGAAAGTTGAAAGAACAAGGTGTGAATGACGTCGAACATATCTTCTATTGTTCATTTGAGCAAGGGGAATTGCACTATCAACTAAAGAAAGACTATCAGTAAATCTTCGTCAGCCTTTTGAGCATGAGGACATCATTTTTCTTCACTTGCCCGAACAGCAGCAAGATGACTAGAAGAAATACGGTTGTAATAACGCATTCGGTCAGTAACCCGAACTGGCCTATCGGGATGAAGATAGGACGTATGACTGCTGTCATGATGAAGGATACATACGGCAGGGCGAACATCGTAAATCCGGCTGCCGCGGCTTTATTTTTCCGCAACGTTGCGATGTGGAGGAAGGACGTAACTAGAACCCCGAATCCGATTGCAACCACTGCCCCGGTCTCCTGCAGTCCAGGCTGGGATGCTAATACGAACATGACACCCAGTTTGGCAATTCCCCCGTAAACCGAATTCATCATCCCGGCTTTTGCATCCCCTGTCGCTTGCAATATGGAATACAACGGGCTTTGGATGTAATAGAAGAAAAAGATCGGTGCTAACAATGACATATAGGACCCGCCATCGCTAATATGGAAAAGCTTTTCTGCAAGCTCCTGCCCATGAATATAAAATACGGCTGCTGCAAAAGCACCGGTCAAAGCGGAAAGGCGCAGCGCCAAATGAATCCGCTCTCGAAGCTTCTGTTTATTGCTCGAAGCTGCAGCTCCGCTCACAGCCGGCACGAGCACGACAGACAACGCGTAAGGAATGAATGAGGGAAAGAGCAGCAATGGGATGAGAACACCAGAGATGACCCCATAGAGCGATGTGGCCGCCACTGCCCCGACCCCTGCCATTGAAAGGGCACGCAAAAAAATGATCGGTTCGAGGAACCACGTGAAAGTCCCGAATAATCTGCTTCCTGATGATGGAAGTGCAATAGATAGGAGTGGCTCCATCGGATATCTCACTTTCTTTACTACAGGTTTCCTATCACGGCGTTTATGTTGTTGATATTTGAACCAGAGATAACAGGCTGACAGTCCTTCCGCAAGCAATGTGATGCCCATCGCATAAGCGGCATTCATCGGGTTATTGTCCGGGACGAGCAGCATTGGCAAGAGCCATGTAATCAAAACAATCCGGAATAATTGTTCAATAATTTGAGACCAGGCCGTTTCTTCAATCCTGACAATCCCTTGAAAATATCCGCGGATCAACCCGCAAACAGCGGCAATCGGAATGATGGCAATCCCCACATATAATGTAGTGGAAGTAGCTGCGCTCCCCAATAAGGTTTCCGATAAATACGGGATGAAAAGAATAGATAGTGGGATGAATACCGCCCCTGTGATAATTGTAATGAAAGTCGCTGTTTTCATTACAGCAGGAAGCTTCGCGGTTTCGCCTTTCACTTTCAATTCCGCAATCACCTTCGCAACGGCAATCGGCACACCTAATTGGACGAGCGAGAGGAAAAATATGAAAGCGGGGTAGGCGGTCATATAAATGCCGACCGCTTCTTCTCCCGCCACTCGCATGAATTGGATGCGATAGACGAATCCCAATAGCTTGGACATGAAAACGGCAATCATCAGTATGGCAGTTCCACGGATGAAAGTGGACAATGAAAACAACTCCTTCTCAATTCCGGTCATTTCGTATACACTAAATCTATGCATAGGTTTGTCTATTTACGACTGAACGGGAAAGGGATGGAGAACGTGACGATTCAATTCGAACAAATATTTAAACATGCCATACCTGCTATTCAAAGCAAACGGGATGAATTCCGTCTATACGGCTATCCAACGGTGACGAATGAAGAAATATGGAAATATTGCATACGTAAGAAATGGCGGAAGAAAAATGTGTCGACAATGCGGATCCATGAAATTGTAAATGGCGTGTTGTCATTGACTCCTGCTGAATTTATGACATATACACAAATCGAGGAACAAAGGGGTTCCAACTGGTTCTCGGATCTGAACAATGATGAGTTGCAGCTGCTTCTTTCACCGAAAAGTAAGTCATGAGCAACTGTTCTACGAATGTCCAACTATTTGACAGATGCTATTCTCTGTTTCATAATTGGAGTGTTATATTTTTTTAAAAACTGTACATAGCAATCGTCTTAGCGCTCCACGTACAGAGGGGGAACTAATTTATGAAGAAAAGAAGCCGGATCGTATCGTTTCTATTATTGCTCGTCTTGTTGGGATCATTGATAGGCGGTACGGTAAAACCGATTATTAAAGATGTAAGGCTCGGCCTGGATCTGCAAGGGGGCTTCGAAGTCCTTTATGAGGTTCAGCCACTTAAAGGTAAAGAAGGCCAAAAAATTACGGAAGATATTGTAGCCGATACAGCGGGCGCATTACGTAACCGTGTCGATGTGCTCGGAGTAAGTGAGCCCATCATTCAAGTCGAATCAAATAACAGGATTCGCGTGCAATTAGCCGGTGTGGAAGATCAGGAATCGGCTCGTGAGCTATTATCCACTCAAGCAAACCTGACATTCAGGGATGCGGACGACAATCTTATGTTGGATGGAAATGATTTAAAAGAAGGAAAGGCGAAAGCCAACTTCGGTCAAAATGGTAATCCTGTCGTTACACTTGAGATGAAAGACCCTGATAAATTCGGGCAAGTGACAGCTGAAATTAAAGCAAAAGCTCCCGAAAACGTTATGGTCATCTGGATGGACTTTGAAGAAGGCGTCGATTCATACAAAGAGGAAAGAATGAAGGAAAAACCAAAATTCATTTCTGCGCCTTATGTAAGTCAAGTTATCAATTCATCTAATGTTGAAATTTCAGGAAGCTTCACAGTGGAAGAAACTAAGAGCTTGGCAGGCATTTTGAATGCCGGGGCACTCCCAGTCCATCTAGAAGAAATATATTCTACTTCTGTTGGTGCTCAATTCGGAGCACAGGCGTTGGATAAAACGATTCTTGCTGGAATCGTTGGTATATCTCTTATTTTCATTTTCATGCTAATTTATTACCGTATTCCTGGATTTGTGGCAATTATTACACTATCCGTCTATATCTACCTGATCCTTACTGTCTTCACAAGCATTAACGGAGTTCTTACACTTCCGGGAATTGCAGCTCTGATGCTCGGGGTCGGTATGGCAGTCGATGCGAATATCCTGACATACGAGAGGATTAGAGAAGAACTCCGTGTAGGGAAATCAGTAAAGACAGCTTTCTCGGTAGGTGCGAAATCTGCGTTCACTGCCATATTGGATGCCAATATCACAACTTTGCTCGCAGCTGTTGTCCTATTCATTTTCGGGACAAGCTCCGTCAAAGGCTTTGCAACAATGCTAATCATCAGTATCCTCGTCAGCTTCTTGACAGCTGTTTGGGGCTCACGTCTATTGCTGGGTCTTCTCGTCAATAGCGGGATGCTTGATGGCAAGACAGGTCTATTCGGAATTTCGAAAAGCCGGGTCCACGCACCTGAAGAAAATGTGGACACGCTTGACCTTACAACGAAATTTGACCGGTTTGACTTTGTTCATTCCCGTAAGAAGTTCTATGTCATTTCGATGGCATTGATTATTGCTGGAATCATTGTTCTCGGGATCTTCAAATTAAACCTCGGGATTGACTTTGCAGGCGGTACGCGTGTTGAAATCTTATCGGACAAACCTTTAACCGCCGAGGAAGTCTCTGGTACTCTTGAGAAAATCGGCCACCCTTCAACAGACATCGTCATTTCCGGCGATACGAACAATATTGGTGTTGCTCGTTATAAAGAAGAATTTAAGCAAGAAACTGTCAACAAGTTCAAAAAAGATTTAGAGGCTCACTACGGTTCTGACCCGAACATTTCTACAGTTTCTGATACAGTTGGTAAAGAACTTGCTGGAAATGCGTTGAAAGCATTGCTAGTCGCTGCACTTGGTATCGTCGTCTATGTCGCATTCCGTTTCGAATGGCGCATGGGTGTTTCCTCAATTATCGGCTTGATCCATGATGCATTTTTCATGGTAGCCGTGTTCAGTATATCAAGGCTTGAAGTGGACATTACATTCATCGCTGCCGTATTAACGATTGTCGGATATTCGATCAACGATACAATCGTAACGTTCGACCGAATCAGGGAGAACTTGCATAAAGTCGGCAAGATCAACGATGCAAAGGAGTTGGCGGATATCGTTAATAAATCACTCCGTCAAACATTGGGACGTTCAGTGAACACCGTCTTGACAGTCGTCTTTGTCGTCGTTGCATTGATCGCCCTCGGAGCGGAAGCGATCCGTCCATTCTCGATCGCCTTACTGATCGGATTGCTCGCTGGAACGTATTCTTCCATCTTCATCTCAGCTCAAATCTGGTTTGACTTGAAGAAGAAAGAACTTGAAAAAGCGGGCACATTGAAAGTCGATAAAGAGAAAAAGCAATGGGGTTCTGATGAGCCGGTAGTCTGATGACCATAGCTCCTCAGAAGTTTCAAATCTCAACGGAACAGGGTATACCTAAGTGTATATCCTGTTCTTTTTATTTGATTGAAAGGGAAGGTGAAGAAGAATGAAGATGCAATGGTCGTTAATACTTAGTATTCTTTTTGCCATTATCATTGCCGTTTTCGCCATACTTAACGTCGAATCTGTCCAAGTGAACTACTTGTTCGGAAAAGCGCATCTGCCACTCATCCTCGTCATTCTTTTCACAGCACTGCTCGGCGCGGCCATCAGCGGTTTCATGGCGATGTTCAGATCTATTCGATCTAACAGGCAGATCAATGAATTGAAAAAGGAAATGACCGCAAAGGAAATCACGATTGCAACACAGCAAAATGAAATAGCCGCGCTTCAACATCTAGCAGAACCAATCATCAAAGATGAGAAGCTGTAAGCAAAGCATCCCCCACACAGGATGCTTTTTTATGCGTTGAAACCTCTCAAATATTAATTTACATGCAATCCGCATATCCCCTTTAAGAGTCCGTCGTCTTTCGATATAATGGGCATAAGAGGATGTGAGCCATTTTGATAGAATCGATGAAAACATGGACGATCAATCGTCCCGATGAAACAATCGTAAATACATTCATGAAAGAGCTTAGTATCCCTTCAATCCATGCCAAAATCCTCGTTTCACGAGGCTTTTCGGATGTGGAGGAAGCTAAGTCCTTCTTACATATGGAAGAAAACTGTTTGCACGACCCGTTTTTGCTTTACGATATGGATAAAGCAGTCGAGCGTATTTTCAAAGCGGTCGAAACAGGTGAACAGATAACCGTCTATGGCGATTACGATGCGGATGGAGTTACGAGCGTCACCGTATTGACGACTGCTCTCGAACAGCTTGGTGCGAACGTTGACTTTGCCATTCCGAACCGGTTCGAACACGGCTATGGGCCGAATATCGAGTTGTTTGATGAATTGCACAAAAAGGGCACTTCATTGATCATCACTGTCGATAATGGAATCTCTGGTTTGGACGCAGTTGCTTATGCCAAATCCGTCGGGATGGATATCATTGTGACCGATCACCATGAAATCGGGGATGAACTTCCGATAGCAGATGCAATCATTCATCCGCGGCATCCGGATGGGAATTACCCTTTCGGCGAGCTTGCGGGTGTAGGCGTTGCCTTTAAGCTGGCTTGTGCCTTGCTAGGAGAAGTGCCGGAAGAGCTGTATGAAATTGCTGCTATCGGCACTGTCGCCGATCTCGTTCCGTTGAAGGATGAAAACAGATTCATCGTCAAGGAAGGGATCAGGCGGATGAGGAGGTCGGAACGGCCAGCCATACAAGCGCTCGTAAAAGTGAGTGGAACCGATCAGCATACTCTATCCGAGGAATCACTCGGTTTCATGATCGGCCCGCGATTGAATGCACCAGGGCGTTTAGGCAGTGCGGATTCGGCTGTCCATTTGTTGAAAACGGAAGATCGATTGGAAGCGATGTCGATTGCCGAGCAGTTGGATACGTTGAATAAGGAAAGACAGGGGCTCGTCACTAAAATAGCGGATGAGGCGGATCGGGCGATGATTGACATGTATGGAGATATGCTGCCGTATGTCATCGTCATTGCAGGGGAAGGCTGGAATCCAGGTGTCGTCGGTATTGTTGCATCCCGGTTGACCGAAAAGTATTATAGACCGTCGATTGTCCTTTCCATAGACCGTGAAACGGGAATTGCGAAAGGTTCCGGCCGGAGCATTGCGGGTTTTGATTTATTCAAAGAGCTTTCGAAGACTGCGGATGTCCTTTCCCATTTTGGTGGCCATGAGATGGCGGCGGGCATGTCGCTTCAGCTGGAGGATGTCGATACGCTCCGCAGTCGATTGAATGATCAAGGGAAATTGAATTTGACAGACGATATGCTCACTCCGAAATTGAAGATCGATGTTCCGCTTGAAGTCGGAGAAATCGATGTCGAAGTTTTGGAAGCGATGGAATTGCTCCGACCATTCGGAGTGGCGTTTGAGAAGCCTGTTTTTTTAATTGAAAACCTTTCTGCATCTTCCGTGAGAAAAATCGGTGCAGCAAAAAATCATTTGAAGCTTGAATTGTCCGATGGGGTAGATTCACTTGACGTCATCGGCTTTGGAAATGGGTCAATCGCTGACGAAATGAGTCCAGGCGTAACACTATCCGTCACCGGAGATTTACAGGTGAATGAATGGAACGGCCGTAAAAAACCGCAAATGTTGCTTAACGATATTCAGTCAAAAGATCGGCAGTTATTCGACTTGCGAGGGATACGGGAGCCGAATCGCTGGATTTCCATCATCCCGAAAAAAAATAATTTATTTATTGCATTCCAAGAAACATCAATCCCCTATTTCAAGCCGATTTTGAAAAATGTAGAAATCCATCAGTTCGGTGAAGTGGAGCTGTCTGAAACCGACCATGTGATCATATTGGATATGCCGGCAGGGACGGAGCAGATGAAAGAATTGATTGAAAAGACGAATCCAAAACGGGTGTACGCCCATTTCTTTGTCAATGAATCCCTGTATTTTGAAGGGATTCCGGGACGCGAGCATTTCGGCTGGTATTACAGCTTTTTGAAGAAGCGTGGCTCATTTGATTTACGGAAGCAAGGACAGGAATTATCTAAGCATAGAGGTTGGAAGGTAGATACGATTTATTTCATGACAAAGGTGTTTTCTGAGCTTGGATTTGTTAAGATAGAGAGTGGTCTTGTTCATGTCATGGAGGATGCAGGGAAGAAAAGCCTTTCCGAGGCACCTTCTTACCAACAGAGAGAGCGTCAGATTGAATTGGAAAAGATGCTTGTATATGCACCATATATGGAACTGAAAAATTGGTTCGATGAAATCTGCAAAGAAACCGTCAATAGGGAGGAACAATTATGGATTTGAAAAGTTTCGTGACAATCGTCCCGGACTATCCGAAAGAAGGCATCAGCTTTAAAGATATTACGACAATCATGGATAACGGGGAAGCGTATAAATATGCGACCGATCAGATAGTCGAATTTGCAAGGAAAGTGGGGACGGATATTATCGTCGGTCCCGAAGCGAGGGGCTTCATCATCGGATGTCCTGTCGCGTATGCATTGGAAGTAGGTTTTGCACCAGTCCGTAAACCAGGTAAATTGCCGCGGGAGACGATTGCGGTTGAATACGATCTTGAGTATGGCAAGGATTCTTTGACCATCCATAAGGATGCCATCAAGCCTGGTCAACGTGTGTTGATCGTGGACGATCTGCTTGCTACAGGCGGAACGGTCGGCGCAACTGTTGAACTTGTGGAAAAATTAGGTGGAGTAGTTGCAGGATGCGCTTTCTTAATTGAGCTGTCCTATTTGAATGGCCGTGAAAAGCTAGAAGGCTATGATATTCAAGCACTTATCACTTATTGATGAAAGACCCTCCGCGGAAAAGCGGAGGCTCTTTTTTTAGTTCTAAGGGCTTTACATTCTTGCCGGTTTATACATACAATAGAATTATCTTTAATTTTTTTTGCGGAATTAGTTGAAAGGAGTAGAAAAATGGCGAAAAATCGTGACATGACGGCAGAAGATATATTTGAAATCGTTGCCTCGTATATGAATGGACAGCATGTCGCGTTCGTCAAAAAGGCGTATGAGGCAGCGAAGGCTGCTCATGAAGGGCAATTCAGAAGTTCTGGTGAACCATATATACTGCACCCTATCCAAGTGGCAGGCATTTTAGCAGAGTTGCAGATGGATCCTTCCACAGTCGCCGCAGGATTCCTCCATGATGTCGTGGAGGACACTGATGTTAGCCGCGAAGATATCATTCATGAATTCGGTGAAGAAGTGGCGAAGCTCGTTGACGGCGTGACGAAATTGGAAAAGCTGAAATTCAAATCGAACGAGGAAAAACAGGCAGAGAACCACCGCAAAATGTTCATTGCGATGGCGAGGGATATCAGAGTCATTCTTATTAAGCTTGCGGACCGTCTCCATAATATGCGGACATTGAAACATGTCTCGGATGAAAAGCAACGGAGGGTAGCATCTGAAACTCTCGATATTTTCGCACCGCTTGCACATCGGCTCGGAATTTCCACAATCAAATGGGAACTGGAAGACACTGCGCTCCGTTATTTGAATCCTCAGCAATATTACCGGATTGTCAACATGATGAAGAAAAAACGGGATGAGCGGGAAAAGTATTTATTGAACGTCATGGATACGATACGGGCGGAAATAGCAGAAATGGGCATCGAAGCTGATATTAATGGCAGACCTAAGCATCTGTATTCCATTTACCGTAAAATGATCCTGCAAAATAAGGAATTCAATGAAATTTATGATCTTCTTGCCATCCGCATCATCGTCAAAAGCATTAAGGATTGTTATGCGGTGCTTGGAATCATTCATACGTTATGGAAGCCGATGCCGGGAAGGTTCAAAGACTATATTGCAATGCCGAAACAGAACCTTTATCAATCTATCCATACAACGGTAGTCGGTCCGGCGGGTGATCCGCTAGAAGTCCAAATCCGGACGGAGGAAATGCATAGGATCGCTGAATATGGGGTGGCGGCGCACTGGGCGTATAAAGAGGGGAAAACCGTCTCGGAGAAACCTGATAATATTGATTCCAAACTGAAATGGTTCCGGGAAATACTTGAATTCCAAAACGAATCCTCAAATGCCGAGGAGTTCATGGAATCTTTGAAGTTCGATCTGTTTTCGGACATGGTGTACGTATTCACTCCGGATGGCGACGTCATTGAGATCCCGAAAGGCTCGGTGCCTATCGATTTTGCATACCGTGTCCATTCTGAAGTCGGAAACCGGACAATTGGTGCAAAAGTGAACGGTAAGATGGTACCGCTGGATACAGAGTTGTTCACAGGCGACATTGTCGAAATACTCACATCAAAGCAATCGTTTGGACCGAGCCGTGACTGGCTGAAAATAGCCAACACTTCTCAGGCGAGGAATAAAATCCGTCAATATTTCAAGAAGCAGCTGAGGGAAGAGAATATTATCAAAGGCTCGGAACTCGTTGAAAGGGAAGTGAAGCTACAGGAATTTGATCCGAAAGCCGTCCTCACTACTGAAAACATTCAGCGGGCGATCGACAAATTCAGCTTCACTTCTGAAGAGGACATGTATGCTGCAGTCGGATCCAATGGCATAACCGCACAACAAGTCGTCAACAGGCTCGCGGAAAAGATTCGCCGGGAGCGGGATCAACAGGATGCGATCGATAAAATCGTTTCAGATATGAAAACTCCACAGCCTGTCCGGACGACAGAATCGGGAGTGATTGTCAGAGGTCTTGAGAACTTGCTTATCCGTCTTTCAAAATGCTGCAATCCGATTCCAGGTGATGAAATTGTCGGATTCATTACGAAAGGTCGTGGTGTTTCAGTACACCGGGCAGATTGTCCGAATATCGCTACCGATGAGGACAGTGATCGGCTTATTGACGTCGAATGGTCGGTCGATATGAACAATGAACGCAAAGAGTTCCAAGTCGATATCGAAATTTCTGCATTTGACCGCCAAGGACTTCTGAATGAAGTGATGATGATGGTGGCCGATTCGAAGACACCGATCGTGGCGGTGAGCGGCAAAGCGGATCGTGATAAGCTTGCGAAAATTAGCATGACAATTAAAATTACGGATATTGCCCATTTGCATAGAATTGTGGACCGCATTAAACAAATACGCGATATCTATTCCGTGCAACGGGTGATCCATTAAGCAGGAAGGTGTTTGAATGAAGGTCGTTTTACAAAGGTCAGGCAATGCCTCCGTAACGGTCGATGGTGAGGTGACCGGCTCCATTCGGAAAGGGTATGTCCTTCTCGTTGGAATTACGCACGATGATACGGAACAGGATGCCGACTATATTGCAAAAAAGGTCGCAGGTCTTCGGCTGTGGGAGGATGAAGAAGGGAAGATGAACCGTTCCATCGATGAAGTGGATGGCGAAATCCTTTCCGTCTCCCAATTCACGTTGTACGGAGACGTAAGAAAAGGCCGCCGTCCAAGCTTCATTGAAGCGGCAAGACCGGAAAAGGCGCAGCCCATTTGGAACTACTTCAATGAAGCGCTCCGTGAGCAAGGCTTGAAGGTGGAAACCGGAGTCTTCGGCGCCATGATGGACGTAAGCCTTATCAACGACGGTCCAGTGACGATCATTATAGAGTCGAAAAAATAAAAAACGCAGCCCGTTGTAAAATAGGCTGCGACAGAGTGTAGACAAAGTCGTTATTTGACTTTGTCTACACTCGATTTTAGGGGAAAAACACTATAAATAGACATATTCTCAGCCTGATTGAAAACGCTTGTCAGCCTAGGCGCGAAGTGGAGCGAAGACGCGAATAGAACTAATGTTCATGAGCGGACGAGCGACACGAGCAACAACGGATGCGAGCGTTTGTCAACAGGCTGACGCAGCCCCTCATAAAACAGGGCTGCGTTTTTGTTAATTTGCATCAAAATGATCGAGCAGACCTTGATAAATTCCGTGAGTTGCTTGTTCACGGAACATTTCAGTCGTCAAAATTCGCTCTTCCGATGGATTCGATAAAAATCCTAATTCGATGAGGACGGCATTTTGACGATTTTCCCGCAACACTAGAAAGTTGGCAGGCTGCGCGCCGCGATTCCGCAGCGAAATCGTCGAGTCTAGTCCATCATTAATGGAGGAGGCTAGCGATTTTTGACTCGTATGTGTGTAATACGTTGTAAAACCGGTAATTGACGTATCGGGATTCGCGTCGTAATGGATGCTGATGAAAGCGTCTGCGCCTGACTGATGGCTGACGGCCACGCGCTTACGCAATGAAACATACGTGTCGGATTCGCGCGTCATGACGACATTCGCACCCGCTGCTTTCAGTTTGGCGGACAATAACTCGGCGGTCATCAATGTGAGCAGCTTCTCGTCTGTGCCTTGCATGCCGGTCGTGCCGCGGTCATTGCCGCCGTGTCCCGCATCGACAACGATTGTAAGTCCGTTTAAAGTACCGGATGCTCTAGCCTTTTGCTTCGGTTTATCTGTTCGGTCCGCCAAGGCGACATCCCCTGTTGAAACGACCCATTTGGCTATGAAAGCTGTCTCTCCTGAAGAAAGTGAAACATTGTACCAATCTCCTTCTTCCCCGATTACCGTCAATTTTTCGCCGGCATTGGCCCTTGTGACGATAGATGACGAAGTCGTTGAAGAAGATCGGATATTTGTGCCGTTCGTCAGCACAGTCACTTTTTTACTACTTAAAGTAGTATTGCTTCCGCTTCCTGTCACGCTTTTCGCACCAAGAGTGCCGTGGAATGAATAGACCCAACCGGTAGCCTTCTTGCCTAAAGATAGACGAACCCAGTTTCCGTCTATTTCTTTAACGGAGTAGGATTCCCCTTTCCGGATCAGACCGACTTTCTTTGAAGATAAACCCGGCGCTTTTCTTACATTCAGCGCATCGACCGATACGGTAAATTGCTCTGAACCGATGTCCGGCTTGTCTACCGTACTTGTCTGTCTTTTTTCACTCTGCGGTATTTCAGTAATGTAATCAGTATGTACCCAACCGTCGATGCCGTTTTTGACGATGGAAGCCCATTCCCCTTGTCGACCTGTCATCACAGCTGATTCGCCGGCATTCATTTGGCCAATGACCGCTGCGTTTAATGATGGCTCGGTGCGGATATTCAGTGCATTCACTTTGGAAACGGCACTCATTGCCGCAAGCTCCTTCGCTTCCTCGTTGACGACAAGCCATGAAGCGATCCATCCTGTGCCCGATCCGAATCTGATTTCATGCCAATCACCCGAAGTGGATAGCACTTCTGCGCGCTCACCCTTTTTCATTGAGCCGGTGACCGGGTAGGTAAGACCAGGTCCTGAACGAACATTCAGGGATTTCGTGTTAATGATGATTGTTTCGCCTTTCGCGGAAATTGTCGGCATCTCGCAAACAATCGAAGCGAAAAGGATGATAGCTAGAATCCATTTGCTAAATTTTGACAAACTATCACTCTCCCTTTTTACCATTGTAGAATTTTTGTGAAGAAAAAACCACAATGAATTGAAAAAGGTTGACACTTCGTGAATGAATGGCTAAGATTAGTTTTAATCTTAAACATCTATTCGCTGAAGACATGGAAAGTAACTGTATTGCAGGCTGACAAGAGAGAGGTGGACGTGGCTGAAATCCACCTTACAGACGGATATAGTGAAAAACACCATCGAGGCTCCGTGCTGAACAATACTATTCAGTAGGTGCGGACGGAACCGGCCGTTATCCGGGTACGAGTGGGCATGTAATTTGTGCCAATTTGGGTGGAACCGCGGAAGCTATCATAAGCTCTCGTCCCTTGTGTAAACAAGGGATGGGGGCTTTTTTATTTTTCGCGGCAAAGAACAGCGTGAAAGAAGGGGAAGTCAAATGAATTTCAAAGTGCCAAGAGGGACACAGGACATCCTGCCTTCCGAGTCGTGGAAATGGCAGCAGGTCGAAGCGATTATTCGTGATCTTTGCGAAAATTACCGTTACAAGGAAATCCGCACTCCGATATTCGAACAGACGGAATTGTTTCAACGGACAGTTGGGGATACTACTGATATCGTGACGAAAGAAATGTACACGTTCACGGATCGGGGGAACCGATCAATGACCCTTCGTCCAGAAGGTACTGCTCCGGTCGTCCGTTCATTCGTCGAGAACAAAATGTTCGGATATCCCGATCAGCCGGTCAAGCTTTACTATCAAGGTCCGATGTTCCGTTATGAACGTCAGCAAGCTGGCCGTTACCGTCAATTCGTCCAGTTCGGAGTAGAGGCGATCGGCAGCGCGGACCCGGCGATTGATGCCGAAGTAATCGCTTTGGCGATGGATGTTTACAAGCGTGCCGGATTGACGGATGTGAAGCTCGTCCTCAACTCATTGGGCGACCTCGAATCGAGGAATGCACATAGGGATGCACTCGTTGCACACTTTACGCCGCACATAGGCGAGTTTTGCAATGATTGCCAATCGCGACTCGAGAAAAATCCGCTTCGCATCTTGGACTGCAAAGTGGACCGCGAATATCCATTAATGAAGACTGCGCCATCATTGGCCGATTATTTGAATGAACAATCGGCAGCTTATTTTGAACAAGTGAAAGGCTATTTGGACGAAGTGGGCATTTCCTATGAACTCGATCCGAACTTGGTCCGCGGGCTCGATTATTACAATCACACAGCTTTTGAAATTATGAGCACTGCATCAGGCTTTGGAGCGATTACGACGCTTTGCGGAGGAGGAAGATACAATGGCCTCGCAGAGGAAATCGGTGGTCCTTCTGCTCCTGGTATCGGTTTCGGAATGAGCATCGAGCGTCTTCTTTTAGCTCTCGAAGCGGAAGGGAAGTCGTTTACACAAGATGCTGAGCTCGATGTCTATATTGTCACTCTCGAGGAGTCGGCTCACCGAAAAGGCTTCAAGTTATTGAATGAACTGAGGAATGCCGGCATTCGCGCGGATATGGACTATATGGACCGTAAAATGAAGGCCCAGATGAAATCGGCGGATCGGTTCAACGCGAAAGCGGTCATCGTCATCGGTGAAGATGAGGTGGAAGGAAAAGTGGTACAGCTGAAAAATATGGCTGACGGCTCCCAAGAGAAAGTCGAAGACGAAAACATTATTGGAAAAATTACAGAACAGTTGAATTAAGGAAGGTTGATGAACGATATGCAACGGACACATTATTGCGGACAATTGACTGAGGATGTCATTGGTCAGACGGTTACACTACAAGGCTGGGTGCAGAGAAGGCGGGATTTAGGAGGTCTCATTTTTATTGATTTACGGGATCGCGAAGGAATCGTCCAAGTTGTTTTCAATCCGGATTTCTCTAGCGAAGCGCTTGAAATCGCCGAAACGGTGCGCAATGAATATGTTCTTGAAGTGACAGGAAATGTCGTTGAGCGTGAAGAGCAGCAGAAAAACCCGAAATTGAAAACAGGTTCCATTGAAGTGCATGTGGAAAAGGTGCATATCATCAATGAGGCAAAAACTCCTCCTTTCATGCTTGAAGATGAAACGGATGTCAATGAAGAAATCAGATTAAAATACCGTTACTTGGACCTTCGCCGTCCGGCACTGGCACGCGTATTTAAAATGCGTTCAGACATTACAAAGACGGTTAGGAATTTCTTGGATGGAGAAGGGTTCCTTGAAGTGGAAACTCCAATTTTGACGAAGTCGACACCGGAAGGGGCAAGGGACTATCTTGTGCCGAGCCGTGTGCATGCGGGTGAGTTTTACGCTTTGCCGCAATCCCCGCAACTATTCAAACAAATGCTTATGGTGTCCGGTTTCGACAGATATTATCAAATTGCACGCTGTTTCCGTGATGAAGATCTCCGTGCCGACCGTCAACCTGAATTCACTCAAATCGATATGGAAATGAGCTTCATGTCCATCGAAGACATTATCGAATTGAACGAACGGCTTATGAAAAAAGTGATGAAAGATGTTAAAGACATTAATATAGAAATTCCGTTTAAGCGTCTGCCTTATGATGAGGCGATGGGGCGTTTCGGATCAGATAAGCCGGACACTCGCTTTGGCATGGAGTTGCAGGACGTATCCCAAGTTGTTAAGGATTCTTCCTTTAAAGTATTTGCAGGAGCCCTTGAATCTGGCGGGCAAGTGAAAGCGATTAATGTAAAAGGCGCAGCAGATAACTACTCTCGCAAAGACATCGATGCATTGGGCGAGTTTGCATCCGTTTATGGTGCAAAGGGGCTTGCTTGGCTGAAAGTGGACGCAGAAGGCTTGAAAGGTCCGATTGCGAAATTCTTTGAAGGTGAAGCGGGAGAGGCTTTAGCGAATTCCCTCGGAGCAGAAGCGGGAGACCTTCTATTGTTCGTAGCAGATAAAAAATCGGTCGTTGCGGATGCATTAGGAGCGCTCAGATTAAAGCTCGGCAAAGAGTTGAATCTAATCGACGAATCGCAATTCAACTTCCTCTGGGTGACAGATTGGCCTTTATTCGAATATGACGAAGAGGAAGGGCGCTACTATGCCGCCCATCACCCATTCACGATGCCTGCTGATGTCAATGGACTTGAAACGGATCCTAGCAACGTCAAGGCGCAAGCATATGACCTCGTCCTGAACGGATATGAGCTTGGTGGGGGGTCATTGCGGATCTACCAACGCGATGTGCAGGAGAAAATGTTCAAAGCTCTAGGTTTCACTGAGGAACAAGCACGCGAGCAATTCGGTTTCTTGCTTGACGCTTTTGAATACGGTACACCTCCTCACGGTGGCATCGCATTCGGATTGGACCGAATCGTCATGTTATTATCCGGTTCGACAAATCTCCGCGATACAATCGCATTTCCGAAGACGGCAAGCGCGAGCGATCTGCTAACTGAAGCACCAAGCGCAGTGGATAACTCTCAACTTTCCGAATTAGGAATTTCCATCCAGTCGAAATGAGTGGAACGGACAAGCTCTTGAAAGAAAAATGTAATAATTCGTTGAAGTGAATTCGTTGAACACAATTCTAATGTATGGTAGGATACAAGTAATACGAATCCTGAAGTGTACGTTTTTTGCTAATCAGTTTTGACCGAACATATTTATCGTAGGGAGCTTTCATTCTGTTTTGGATGGAATGCCCTAGTAAGGGACTTCAGAAAAGACCGATGAAGCACCCACCTGCTGAGTGCGGGTTCAAAACGATACTACAAAGACGGCACATTCGGGATTCGTTCCTACGCTTTAACAAACAATTAGTAGACTATATTCCCCTCTGGCGCAATTGCGGAGGGGTTTTTGATTGATTCATATACAGAAGGGCGGAATACCATTGTTACACCAATTTTCTCGGAATGAACTGGCCATCGGCAAAGAAGGAATCGATTTAATGCGCAAAACGACTGTTGCCATACTAGGCGTTGGCGGAGTCGGTTCATTTGCAGCCGAAGCTTGCGCCCGTAGCGGTGTCGGCCGGATCATCCTTATCGATAAGGACACCGTCGACATTACAAATGTCAATCGTCAGCTCGTGGCAACTTTGTCGACGGTCGGCAGGTCTAAAGTGGAAGTGATGAAGGAACGGATTCATGACGTAAACAAAGATTGTGAAGTGATTGGACTTCATATGTTCTATACGGAAGAAACGTACGAAGAGTTTTTCAGTTATGCACCTGACTACGTAATTGACGCATCTGATACGATCAGCTATAAAATCCATCTCATTAAGGAATGTGTAGCAAGAGGCATTAAAATCATCTCAAGCATGGGTGCCGCAAACAAGCTTGATCCGACCCGTTTCCAAATTGCGGACATTTCCAAAACCCATACGGATCCAATTGCTAAAGTGATCAGACTCCGATTGAGAAAAGAAGGAATCAAAAAAGGTGTCCCTGTCGTATTTTCCGATGAAAGTCCAATTGTCGTTAGGGAAGACATCGTAGATACAGTCGGTAACCCGGATGCGCAAATCCGCAAAGCGAAAATGCCGCCGGCTTCCAACTCCTACGTCCCTTCCGTCGCAGGCCTAGTCTGCGCAAGCTGGGTACTCAACGACATCGTAAAAGACATCCACATCGAAAGAGTAAAGGACAAGAAGTAAGAAAAAAGCTGTTTTCCCATGTTATTTTGGGAGCAGCTTTTTATTTTTAGGTTCTAATTTATAAAAAAATTCTCTAGGATTGTAGCGAAAGGCGGCGACTCCAGCGGGAAAAGCGTGTCCAGGTGAGACCCCGCAGACGCTTGCGTCGAGGAGGCTCACGGACCGCCCGTGGAAAGCGTCCGCCTGTAGCGGAAATCCGGTTGGACATTATTCCCTTGTTCCACCATTCCCCACCTGCTACAATCAACATAGGAAAAAAATAATGGAACTTATGCATTATATTATATAAAATGGAAGGACTGGAACCCTTGCAAAAACAGGATGGAATCTTACTCGAAAGCGGAACGAATGAACTCGAAATCGTCGAATTTCAAATGGGAGAGAACCGCTACGGCATCAACGTCATCAAAGTAAAAGAAATTATTCTCCCTACACCAATCACCGTCATCCCGCATGCACATCCATCCATTGAAGGAATCATCCAACTGCGCGGATCAGTACTTCCGGTGATCGATATGGAAAAAGTGATGGGACTGCCGGAAACAATCGGCAAAAACGAAGGGAAATACATCGTCGCCGCCTTCAATAAACAGGAAGTCGTTTTTCATGTCCATGAAGTCACCCAAATTCATCGCGTTTCATGGAATCAGATTGAAAAACCAGCGGATCTCTATTCGGGAGACAGTTCGCAAGTCATCGGAGTCATAAAGCGGGAGAATGACATGCTGCTCCTCCTTGACTTTGAAAAGATTGTCGTCGATATTAATCCGGATAGCGGTATTCAAGTCGAGCAGGTGAGAAAGCTTGGCGTGAGGGAAAGGTCCAATAAAAAGATTCTCGTTGCAGAGGATTCCCCGTTGCTCCGTAAGTTATTGAGCGATACGTTGACGGAGGCGGGCTATGGAAACATCGAGTTTTTCGAGAACGGAAAAGATGCATTGGGGTATTTAGAAAGTCTGACTGTTGACGGCAAAAAGGTATCGGATGAAATTCAACTTGTCATTACGGATATTGAAATGCCGCAAATGGACGGCCATCATTTCACGAAAAGGATCCGTGCGAACAACGAGCTGGCTATGTTGCCGGTCATCATCTTCTCTTCATTGATTACAGACGAATTAAAGCATAAAGGAATTAGCGTCGGTGCGAACGACCAAGTTAGCAAGCCTGAAATTGCAGAACTCGTCCTCAAAATGGACAAGCATATTTTATAAAAAGAAGCACCTCCTCATTTTTATGAGGATGGTGCTTTCTGTTATGAAAAACGTATTTTTATTTTCCTTTCTTGAATTCCTTCAATCGTTCATAAATACCCGCAAGTCTCTTCTCCTCTCCGGCAAGGACAGGTTCGTAATACTCCGCTTGCTTAATTTTATCCGGCAAATATTGCTGGTTCACCCAGCCGCCAAATGAACCGATTGGCGTATCATGGGGGTAGCGGTAACCTTCATGCCCAAGCTCAGCCGCTCCGGCATAATGAGTGTCACGTAAGTGGAGAGGGATGTCTCCCGTTTTTCCCTCGTTGATCGCTCTCGCGGCAGCATCAACCGCCTTGTATGCTGAATTTGATTTAGAGGCGAGGCACATTTCAATGACGGCATTCGCCAGTGGAATCCGTGCTTCCGGCATACCTAGACGGACAGCTGCCTCGGTAGCAGCGAGCACATGTGGACCGACTTCCGGCGATGCGAGTCCGATATCTTCGTAAGCCATGACGAGCAAGCGGCGGGACACGGCAATCAAGTCGCCCGTCTCAAGCAAATTCGCCAAATAGAAGATAGCCGCATTCACATCACTTCCACGCACCGACTTCTGCAATGCGGAAAGCAAATTATAATGATGCGACCCTTTCTTATCCCCGACAAGACCGATTCTTCCTATTAAATTATCGATTAACCAATCTTCAACAATGACCTTGCCCTGTTCCTCGTCACTTGCAGAAATGATCGATTCCAATAGCGTAAGAGCTTTTCGCGCATCCCCATTTACACCTTCTGCAATTTTTTGGATTTGGACATTTGACATTTCGATTTCCATTTTACCAAGCCCGCGTTCTTCATCATGTAATGCCCTTTCAAGCAATACGACCAAGTCGTCAGGCTCCAGCCGATTCAATTGAAGGATTTCACCGCACCGAGATCTAATTGCTGGATTGACGTCGTGAAAAGGATTTTCTGTAGTTGCGCCGATCAGGACGATCGACCCTTTTTCGACATGGGGCAATAGCGTATCTTGCTGCAGTTTATTGAAACGATGGATTTCATCAAGGAACAGTATGACTTTACCCGTGATCCGGGCTTCTGCCACGACTTCCTCTACATCCTTTTTCCCTGACACTGTCGCGTTCAATGCGATGAAAGGCAAGTGGCTCGTACCGGCGATCGCGTATGCCAATGATGTCTTCCCGATTCCAGGTTCTCCGTATAACAGCATGGAAGGGACGTGTCCTTTGGTGATCATCCGATAGAGCGCCGTATCTTTCCCAATAATATGTTGCTGTCCCGCAACTTCATCTATGTTTTTTGGTCGCATCCGAAATGCTAGTGGTTCATTTTGCAATCAAATCACTCCCCCGTACATCCGTTCCACTATTATACACGACGCGCACCCGGAAGTCATTTGAAGGAAAGCATTACAGCAGTTATGCTATAATATTTTGAAGTGTATTGATGAAATACGGAATGAAATGGACGAGAAAAGGACGTTGGTTTAAATGAGGATTTCTACGAAAGGCCGCTATGGGCTGACTGTAGTTGTAGAACTAGGTAAAAAGTATGGGGAAGGCCCTTTGCCATTACGGAAAATCGCGGAAGAGCACAACTTGTCCGAAGCATATTTGGAGCAGCTCATCCCGGCCTTGCGGAATAGCGGAATCGTAAAAAGCGTCCGGGGTGCATACGGCGGTTATAAACTCGCAAAGCCGCCGGGCGAAATTACCGCAGGAGACGTCATCAGATTGCTCGAAGGACCTATTCAGGTTGTAGAGGGAATTGGAGACGACAAAGTTCCGCAACAGTCATTATGGAACCGTATCGGGGACGCCATTCGAGGAGTATTGGATACAACAACAATTAAAGATTTGGTGGAAGCAGACGAATCCACTGATCTTGATGGATATATGTTTTACATTTGAAGTTATTCAATAAAGGAGTCTAATTATGCAAACGATATATTTGGATCATGCCGCCACTACACCGATCCACCCGGAAGTGAGTGCGGTATATGTGAAAGCGATGGACACGGTTTTTGGCAATCCTTCAAGCATCCATAGCTTTGGGAGGACTTCCCGTAAATTGCTCGACGATGCTCGCAAGACGATAGCGGAAGCGATCCAAGCTGAACCGAATGAAATCATTTTCACATCCGGAGGCACGGAAGCCGACAATGTCGCCATTTTTGGAACTGCCGCAGCAATGAAGGATAAAGGCAACCATATTATTACGACGGCAATTGAACATCATGCGGTTTTGAATTCATGTAAGGAATTGGAGAAGAACGGTTTTCAAGTCACATATTTGCCGGTTGATGAAAATGGGAAAATACGTGCCGAACAAGTGGCGGATGCGCTAACAGAAAAAACAGTGCTCGTCACAATCATGTATGGCAACAATGAAGTCGGCACGATTCAACCGATCAAGGAGATCGGTGAAATCGTCAAAGACCACCAAGCCATATTCCATACTGATGCAGTCCAAGCTTTCGGTATTATGGAGTTGGATGTAAACGAATTGCAAGTCGACCTGCTTAGCGCTTCCGCCCATAAATTGAATGGACCAAAAGGGGTCGGCTTCCTCTACCAAAGGAAGGGACTTCAGACGATGCCGCTTCAGTTTGGTGGCGAACAAGAACGTAAAAGACGTGCGGGAACAGAAAATGTACCAGCGGTTGCAGGTTTTGCGGAAGCTATAAAAATAGCTAGGAATGAAATGGAAGATAATCATCGTAAGTATGATCGATATAAATCAATCTTGACTGAAGTTTTTCAACAAGAGGGAATCGACTTCGAAGTGAATGCGGATATCGTCGATCGGCTGCCGCATGTCGTGAACATCAGCTTCCCTGGAACCGAAATCGAATCGCTGCTCGTCAATATGGATATGGCGGGCATAGCAGTATCGAGCGGCTCGGCTTGCACCGCGGGCTCCCTTGAGCCTTCGCATGTATTGTCGGCAATGTGGGGAAGTGATTCCCCGAAGCTACGGAACTCGGTACGTTTCAGTTTCGGTTTGGGACTCGACGAACAGGCAGTCAAAGAAGCGGCGACGAAAACAGCAAAAATTATCCAACGTCTTGTGAAATGAAATGATAAAGGATGAATACTATGAGAACTGCAAATAAACCAATATCTGAAACCCGGGTAGTCATCGGCATGTCAGGAGGAGTCGACTCATCTGTCGCTGCCCTTCTGTTGAAGGAGCAAGGGTACGATGTCATCGGGATCTTCATGAAAAATTGGGATGACACGGATGAATTCGGCGTTTGTACGGCAACCGAGGATTATGAAGATGTCATCAGTGTATGTAATGAAATCGGCATACCTTATTATGCCGTCAATTTTGAACAACAATATTGGGACAAGGTCTTCACCTATTTCCTCGAGGAATATAAAGCAGGCAGAACACCGAATCCTGATGTGATGTGCAATAAGGAGATTAAATTCAATGCATTCCTAGACCACGCAATGAGTCTAGGGGCAGATTTCCTCGCGACAGGCCATTACGCGCAAGTCGTCGAAACGGATGAAGGCGTTGCGATGCTCAGAGGGAAAGATGAGAACAAAGACCAAACTTATTTCTTGAATCAGCTGACACAGGAGCAATTGCAAAAGGTTATGTTCCCGCTCGGTGGCCTCGACAAATCTGAAGTGCGTCAAATTGCTGAACGGGCAGGGCTTGCAACAGCTAAGAAGAAAGATTCTACCGGCATTTGTTTCATCGGTGAAAGGAATTTCAAGGAATTCCTAGGGCAGTATTTGCCCGCTCAGCCAGGAGACATGAAAACGATGGACGGCAAAACTGTTGGAAAGCATGATGGCTTGATGTACTACACGATCGGCCAGCGCCATGGACTAGGAATCGGAGGCGCGGGAGATCCGTGGTTCGTTCTCGGGAAAGACTTGAAAGAGAACACATTGCTCGTCGGTCAAGGGTTCCATCATGATGCACTTTATTCCGACAGTTTGACTGCCATCAACATCAGCTTTGCAACTGCCCGCACATTGCCGGCCACTTTTGAATGCACAGCGAAATTCCGCTATCGTCAACCGGACACGAAAGTGACGGTCGAGCTTACAGGTGACGGAAATGCCAATGTCATTTTTGCGCAACCTGTCAGAGCGATCACACCAGGACAAGCTGTCGTCTTCTATGACGGTGAAGAATGCCTCGGTGGAGGAACAATTGATAAAGTCATAAAAAATGGTGTGCAACTAGATTACGTAGGATAAGGGGAAACATTATGGAATACAACGAAATAGGAATCAAGGCCCTTCAAGAAGGGAAATATGAAAAGGCAATCGAAGCCTTCATGAAAGCTGCAGAGGAAGAGCCGGACAATCCGGTCGGCTATATCAATCTTGGAAATGTCTTCGCTTCCGCAGGGGACACAGAAAGAGCTGAGCGATTCTTCCAGAAGGCGATCAGCTTGGATGAAAATGCGGGTTCCGCACTTTACGGGTTAGGCAATCTCTATTATACGAATGAACGGTTCGAAGAGGCTGCCAAACTGTATGAAAAGGCCATCCGTACAGGCTTGAATGAATCGGATACCTTTTTCATGCTCGGAAAGAGCTTGAAGCAGTCGGACAAATCCAAGCTCGCATTGCCCTATTTCCAAAGGGCAGCGGAATTGGCGCCGGAAGACATTGAAATCCGTTTGGCGTACGGAATTCTGCTTGCAGAAATGGAGCTATTTGAAGAAGCGAGTAAAGAGTTGGTATTTGTCCTAGAGATAGATAACGAGAATGCAGATGCCCATTACAACTTAGGTGTGCTGTATGCTGTCTCAACGGATCGTAAGGATGATGCTCTTTTCCATTTGGAAAAAGCGTTTACGATCGAACCTGAACATACGCAAGCACGATATATTTACGATATGATCAAGTTAGGTTAATTTCCAAAATGGACGGAACGTAAGGCGGTGATCTGTTTGGCTGAAGGAATAGGGAATAATGAAGCGGTTTTCATCGTTGGACGGCCTGTCGTCACTATTTTCCACAATCCTGATAATCTCTTTTCCATTGTTAAGATGAAAATAACGAAAACGAATAGTGGCTATGAGGATAAGGAAATCGTCATTAAGGGGAATTTTCCTCCCTTGGCGAACGAAGATGACTACAGACTGACGGGCAGGCTTGTCAATCATGCGACATATGGGCAACAGTTCGACGTTCATACGTTTGCGAAAGAGATGCCCGAAACCGAAACGGGAATCGTCCATTACTTATCCGGAGATCTCTTTCCTGGAATCGGCAGAAAAACTGCCGACACTATCGTGAAAACGTTAGGCAAGGACGCCATCAAACAGATTCTGGAAAACCCTTCGGTTCTTGATCGCGTTCCGAAGCTTTCGGAAGAAAGGAAAGAGACTCTTGTGTCAGTGCTTCAGGAAAATCTCGGATTGGAAAGAAGCATGGTGCAATTGAATGAATGGGGATTCGGTCCTCAGCTTTCGATGCGAATCTACCAAACTTATCGAGAAGAAGTCATTGAACTGTTGAAAGAGAATCCCTACAAGCTGATCGAGGACGTTGAGGGAGTCGGTTTCCAGCGTGCGGATGAATTGGGAAGGCAGTTGGGAATTACCGGCAAGCATCCTTCCCGGGTGAAAGCTGCAATCCTTCACACGATGAACCAAGGCGTCCAGTCGGCTGGTCACGTCTATTTGCATGCTGAAACTGTGTTGCCCGAAGTGAAGCGGTTACTAGAGTCTAGCCAAACGGAAGAAGTGCCGTTCGATCATATTTCTAGATGTGTCATTGAATTGGTTGAGGAAACTAAGCTGTACGGGGAAGGACAAAGGCTTTATATCCCTTCGCTTTATTTTTCTGAAATAGGCATTGCCTCTAAAATGGAAAGAATCATGGAAAACGATCTTTCCGACAAATTCCCAGTTTCAGAAATCCGTAAAGCAATTGGAGAAGCCGAAGAGCGGCTTGGTGTTAATTATGCCGAAACCCAAGTGGCGGCAATCGAAAAAGCGCTCCATTCGCCTGCAATGATTTTGACAGGAGGACCCGGAACAGGAAAAACGACAGTTATCCGTGGTTTAGTGGAAGTGTATGCCGAGCTGCATGGTCTTTCACTCGATCCGAAAGTGTATGTGGAAAAAGAGGAGACCTTTCCAATCGTTTTAGCAGCTCCGACAGGGCGGGCAGCTAAAAGGATGTCCGAGTCGACAGGACTTCCCGCCATGACCATCCATCGGCTTCTCGGCTTCAACGGCCAGGAAAAAGATGATGCAATCGGCAGGGAAGTGGAAGGGCGGCTCATCATTATCGATGAAATGTCGATGGTCGATACATGGCTTGCCCATCAGCTCTTAAAAGCATTGCACAATGATATTCAAGTCCTTTTCGTAGGCGATCAGGATCAGCTTCCGCCAGTCGGTCCCGGTCAAGTGTTAAAAGATATGCTTGATTCGGGAAAGATACCTGTCGTTGAACTGACCGAAATTTATCGCCAAAGCGCCGGGTCGACAATCATTGAGATGGCTCATATGATCAAAAATGCGGAATGGACAGATGACATAACGAGAAAAACGACTGACCGCTCCTTTATCAAGGCAAATGGAGAACAGATCCTCGAAGTCGTCGAACAGGTCGTGAAAAACGCCATTTCGAAAGGCCATCATATTAAAAACATCCAAGTGCTTGCTCCTATGTATAAAGGACCGGCCGGTATCGACGGACTGAACAAGATGATCCAACAGATGGTCAATCCACCGGGACCGGATCGGAAAGAAGTCGTCTTCGGAGATGTTGTCTATCGGATCGGAGACAAAGTGCTGCAGCTTGTCAATCAACCTGAAAGCAATGTGTTCAATGGCGATATGGGCGAAGTCATATCCATCATCAAGGCGAAAGAAACCGTAGATAAAAAGGAAATGTTGATCGTTTCCTATGACGGAATTGAAGTGGAATATGAGCGTAACGACCTAAATCAAATTACGCTTGCCTATTGCTGTTCGATCCATAAGTCCCAAGGAAGTGAATTTCCAATCGTCGTCATGCCGGTCGTTCGAGGATACAGGAAAATGCTCCGAAGAAACCTTTTGTATACAGGAATTACAAGAGCTAAGAACTTCCTCATCCTATGCGGCGAACCGGAAGAATTCAAAATCGGCATTAACCGGACAGATGAACTGGAGCGGCAGACGACATTGAAAGATCGCCTGCGGAAGGAAACCCCTGTGGAAAACCGCGAAGAGATCATAGAAAATGAACAAGCCGGAGAGCAGCAATCTGTACCTGTCGAAACTAGCAGCGAGACGCCGCAAAGTCCGAAAGATTATAAGCTGACGATGGAAACGATGCTCGGAATCGATCCGATGATCGGGATGCAAGGAGTCTCTCCTTATGATTTTTCAGAGGCGATGGATTGACACGGAGGCAGCGATTCCCTATAATCCAAAGTATCATATGAAATTCGATGACGGAGAAAGTACGCCTACCGCCATGCTCAGAAAGGAATCCCGAGGCTGAAAGGATTCCCATGGCCGTTTGCCGGAAAGCTACTCCTGAGAGCAACTAACACTTGCCGTTTGCCGCGTTATGGCTTCTTGAGATACCGGCGTTCCGCCGGTAAATTAGGGTGGTACCACGAAAAATCTTCGTCCCTTGTACAGGGGCGGGGATTTTTTTATTTTCACTTTATTTATTTATTAATTGGAGTGGCGAGTTCTTTATCTTGGATTGAAGCGGAAGCCGGCGACTCCAGCGAAAGCCGTAACGAAGAACGGCTTTTGCGAGCAAAAGCGAAGCGTTGGGAGCACAGGATGTATGATTTCTGCACAAATCGCAGAAATCATACAAATCGAACCTTTCGCTGTTCGATTGGCTCACCGCTCTCCCGCGGAAAGCGTCCGGCTGAAGCGGAAATCCAGGTACAATGGCAACTTGACTATTAAGGAGGAATATTCATGAAAAAATTATCAGCATCTGAAATCAGAAAAATGTTTCTTGATTACTTCAAAGAGCACGGCCATAGCGAAGAGCCATCAGCACCTCTAGTACCAATCGACGATCCTTCACTTCTTTGGATCAACAGCGGCGTCGCGACACTGAAAAAATATTTTGACGGACGTGTTGTCCCGACAAATCCGCGAATCGTCAACGCACAAAAGTCCATTCGTACAAACGACATCGAAAACGTAGGAAGAACTGCCCGCCACCACACATTCTTCGAAATGCTCGGAAACTTCTCAATCGGCGATTATTTCAAAGAAGAAGCAATCATCCGCGCGTGGGATTTCCTAACGAATGAAAAATGGATCGGCTTCAATCCCGACTTGCTTTCCGTCACGGTCCACCCAGAAGATGAAGAAGCATACGCGATTTGGAGAGACAAAATCGGTATTCCCGAAGAGCGCATCATCCGATTGGAAGGGAACTTCTGGGATATCGGGGAAGGTCCAAGCGGCCCGAACTCCGAAATCTTCTACGATCGTGGTCCGTCTTTCGGCGACGATTTTTCGGATCCGGAACTATATCCCGGCGGCGAAAACGACCGTTATTTAGAAATTTGGAACTTAGTATTCTCCGAGTTCAACCATAATCCTGATCATACGTACACACCGCTGCCAAAGAAAAACATCGATACAGGAATGGGGCTTGAAAGGATGGCCTCCGTCATCCAGGAAGTGCCGACGAACTTCGACACAGACCTATTCATGCCGATCATCCATGCTGTAGAAAAAGTGTCTGGTGAAAAGTATGGCAAAGACGGTGTGAAAGATACAGCATTTAAAGTGATTGCAGATCATATTAGAACTGTTGCGTTCGCTATCGGCGACGGTGCATTGCCTTCTAATGAAGGAAGGGGATATGTACTACGGAGACTGCTACGTCGTGCAGTACGCTTTGCGAAACAATTGGACATTAATAAGCCGTTCATGTATGAACTCGTTCCTGTCGTCGGGGAAGTGATGCAAGACTTTTATCCCGAAGTCAAAGATAAAGAAGCATTCATCATGAAAGTAATCAAAAACGAGGAAGAGCGATTCCACGAAACATTGAATGAAGGAATGGCAATTTTAAATGGCGTCATTGAAAAAGCGAAGGCAGAAGGCAATCCAATCGTATCGGGTGCGGACGCGTTCAAGCTTTACGATACGTACGGCTTTCCATTTGAGCTGACAGAGGAATTTGGGGAGGAAGCGGGCGTAACCGTCGATCGTGCTGGATTTGACAAAGAAATGGATAACCAACGAAAACGCGCCAGAGCTGCACGCCAAGATGTAGATTCAATGCATGTCCAATCGGAAGTGCTTGGCAGCATCCATGAAAAAAGCGAATTCATCGGATATGATCAACTGTCTTGCAATACAAAAATCGTTGCCCTATTGCATAATGGCGAATTGGTTGCACATGCTTCTGAAGGCGATGAAATCCAGTTCATGCTGGAGCGTACACCTTTCTACGCGGAAAGTGGTGGTCAAATCGCGGATAAAGGAACTGTATCAAGCGATACATTCATCGTCGATGTAAAAGATGTCAAAAAAGCTCCAAATGGTCAACATCTGCATACTGCTGTTGTTCGTTCAGGAGAAATTGCTGACAAATCGGAAGTGTTTGCTGAGGTAGATTCAGAATCACGTAAAATGACAATTAAAAACCATACCGCTACACATCTTCTGCACAAAGCTTTGAAAAGCGTCCTCGGCGAGCATGTCAATCAGGCAGGCTCTTATGTAGGACCAGATCGTCTCCGTTTCGACTTCTCCCATTTCGGGCAAGTGACGAAAGAGGAACTGGAAAAAATCGAAGCAATCGTCAATGAAAAGATTTGGGCCGATATCCCTGTCCAAATCGAACAGAAACCGATTGATGAAGCAAAAGAGATGGGCGCAATGGCGCTATTTGGTGAAAAATACGGAAATATCGTCCGCGTAGTGTCAGTCGGGGATTATTCAATTGAATTGTGCGGAGGTTGCCATGTGCCGGCCACTTCGACGATCGGACTCTTTAAAATTGAGTCGGAAGGCGGCATCGGTGCTGGTACGAGAAGAATTGAAGCAATTACAGGGCAAGAGGCATATGAATCATTTAAAAAGGAAGAGGCCCTTCTTACGGAAGCCGCTGCATTATTGAAAGCAAATCCGAAAGATCTCGTGACGAAAGTCAGCTCCTTCCTATCTGATATGAAAGAGCTTCAGCGGGAAAATGAATCGCTTTCTGCAAAGCTTGGGAACAGTCAGCTCACGGATATCTTGGCAACTGCTCAACAGGTTGACGATGTGACTGTCCTTTCCGCTAGAGTCGATGTTAAGGATAATAATGCACTTCGACAAATGATTGATGAATTGAAGCAACAAGTGAGCAATGGTGTAATTGTCCTAGGAGCTGCGGCTGATGGAAAAGTTTTATTGGCAGCGGGAGTGACAGAAGATTTGAAAAACGGGAACTTCCATGCTGGAAAAATCGTCAATCATGTAGCATCTCTCTGTGGCGGCAAGGGCGGAGGCCGTCCGGACATGGCGATGGCAGGTGCAAAAGATGCTTCTAAACTTGATGAAGCACTTCATTCCGTGTATGATTATGTCAAATCCGTTTAAGCGGAAATGGATGTCGGGTATAGAGCTAGTGGGAAAGGTATCCGATTTGCTAACGGACGATTGGAAAGCGGGGTGTCGACTATGAATTCATACGACAAGACGATGAAATTCAACTTTCCTGAAGAATCAATGGAGCAAGAAGTGAAACAGGTCATGCTCCATGTGCACAAAGCATTGGAAGACAAGGGCTATAATCCCATCAACCAAATTGTCGGTTACCTCTTATCGGGCGATCCGGCTTATATCCCTCGCCACTATGAGGCGCGAAATCTCATCAGGAAATTGGAGAGGGACGAGATTCTCGAGGAATTGGTCAAGTTTTACATCCGTGAAAACGGAGGTCAGACGAATTGAGGGTAATGGGATTGGACGTCGGTTCCAAAACGGTCGGTATTGCAATCAGCGATGCTCTTGGGTGGACAGCCCAAGGCATCGAAACGATTAAAATCGATGAAAGTGCCGGCCAATTTGGCATGTCCAGAATTCAGGAGCTTGTAGCTGAATATGCGGTCACCTCTTTCGTAGTCGGATATCCGAAGAACATGAACAACTCAGTTGGTCCGAGAGGGGAAGCATCCGAAAGGTTTGCTGAAATGTTGGAAGAGGCGTTTGGTTTTCCTGTTATTCTTTGGGATGAGCGGTTGACGACGATGGCAGCGGAACGCATGTTGATCGAAGCGGATGTCAGTAGGAAAAAAAGAAAGACTGTCATCGATAAGATGGCGGCAGTCATGATACTTCAAGGGTATCTTGATTCAAAAAATAGATGAGGTGAATAAAATGGAACATGGACAAGAAACAATGACAGTTGTAGATGAGCACGGAGTAGAGCATGTATGTGAGGTAATCTTCACATTTGAATCAGAGGATTTCGGAAAATCATACGTCCTTTATCATATTCTAGGTGAAGAAGAAGTGGGCGATGATGAAGAGGTTGAAATCCATGCTTCAGCTTTCATCCCATCTGAAGACAATGAAGACGGTGAACTATTGCCGATCGAGACTGATGAGGAATGGGACATGATCGAAGAAATGTTGAACACATTCCTTGCAGAAGACGAGGACGAAGAATAATCCATATGTGCACGGACGGAATGGTGCAGGCCATTCCGTCTTTTTACTGCTATGGAACTTTTTTTAGAGAGAAATTGTTGGAATGAGGTGATGCTTGATGGAGAACGGTTCGAAAAAGGATCAAATGTTTGAGAAAATGCTAGAACAGAAAAAAGAAGTGAAAATAGTGAGACGTATCGTGTTCGTTGTCGCGCTCGTTCTTATTATCGGTGCTTTGATCGGAGGCCGAGCGGTATATAAATACATAACTGAAGCCCTCCAACCGGTCGATCCGAACTCAGAAGAAGTGATTGAAGTGGAAATCCCGATCGGCTCCGGCTTGACTTCGATTTCAGAAATGCTGGAAGCCAAAGGAATCGTTAAAGATGCTAAGATCTTTAAATATTATGCTAAGTTCAACAATGAATCCCAATTCCAGGCAGGCTCATATGGCTTGACAAAAGCGATGACAATGGATGAGTTGATCGAAAGCCTCAAGACTGGGAAGGTATACAGGACGCCTGTATTCACGATGACAATCCCCGAAGGTCTGACGCTGAATCAGATTGCAGTAATTGTTGAAAAGCGGATAGGCATACCGGAAAAAGAGTTTTTGGATTATGTCAATGATGAGCAAACGATTGCTGATCTGATGGGAAGATATCCGAATATTCTAACCGAAGAGATTTTGAAAGAGGAAGTAAGATATCCGTTGGAAGGTTATTTATTCCCAGCGACGTATCCGTTTTATGAAGAGAAGCCATCGGTCGAAACGGTTGTCACGACGATGCTCGATGCAACATCAGACAACATCACTCCATACTTCGCGTATTTGGACAGCAATAAAAAATCGGTCCATTGGCTACTTACTTTCGCCAGCCTGCTTGAAAGGGAAGCGACGGCTAAAACCGATCGGGAGACGATTGCAAGTGTCTTTTACAATCGAATGGATGAAGGGATGCCGCTCCAGACGGATCCTACAGTGTTGTACGCATTAGGCAAACATAAGGATCGGGTACTCTATTCCGATCTGGAAGTCCAGGACCCGTATAATACGTACGTCCATAAAGGCCTCCCACCTGGTCCGATTGCAAATGCCGGCAGATCTTCGATAGAAGCGGTCGTAGATCCTTCCATCACGGACTATTTTTATTTCCTTGCCGATAAGGACGGAAAAAATTATTTTGCTAAGACATATGAAGAACATTTGAGATTAAAGAAAGAACATATATCGGGAGAATGACTGATTTAAATAGAATGGAAGTGCCTTGTATGAAAGCCTTTGAAGCTTATATTTCGAGCATGCGAGAAGCGGACAGTCCACTGATTCGTGAGATGGAGGAATTCGCGGCAGAACACCGTATTCCAATCATGGATCGGAGCGGGATGGAAACGTTCATCGGCCTGCTTCGAATCCAACGGCCGAAGCTAATACTTGAAATCGGAAGCGCAATAGGCTATTCTGCTATCCGGATGGTTTCCTCTTTGGAGGAAGCTTCTGTCGTTACGATTGAGCGGGATCAGGAGCGGTATGCATCCGCCGTGGAATACATTGAGCGAAGCGGATTCGGAGACAGGATTACGATCATCGAGGGAGATGCACTTCTTCTATCCGATGAAACAATCCCTTCATTGCGTTATGATGCCCTGTTCATTGATGCTGCAAAAGGTCAATATAAACGGTTCTTTGAAAAGTACTCCGAGCATGTAGAGCCGGGCGGAATAATCTATTGCGATAATATGTTCATGCACGGTGCCGTCATGCTTCCGGATGAAGAAGTGCCGAAACGGAATCGTACGATGATTCGTAATCTGAAGGAATTCACTTCATGGGTTATGAAGCATCCGAATTATGAGACGTCATTGCTGCCAGTAGGCGATGGTATCCTGGTTGCGGTAAAAAAGAGGGACTAAGCAAGATCCCTGTAATTTGTGGGAGGAAAAGAAATGGATAAGAGAAAGCCTCTCGTCATCGGCATTGCCGGTGGTTCGGGATCAGGAAAGACGAGTGTTACGAACAGAATTTATGAAGTGTTCAAGGAACACTCAGTTGTCGTCATCGAACAAGATTATTATTACAAAGATCAATCCCATCTAGAGTTTGAAGAAAGATTGTTGACGAATTATGATCATCCACTTGCATTTGATACGGATCTGTTGATCGAACATATCGGAAAACTACTTGATCGGAAGACAATCGAAAAGCCGGTTTACGATTATGCGCTCCATACGAGATCTGATCAGAAAATCGCAATTGAACCGAAAGACGTCATCATTCTCGAAGGAATTCTCGTTTTGGAAGATGAAAGGCTCCGGGATTTGATGGATATTAAACTATTTGTCGATACGGATGCGGATTTGCGAATTATCAGACGTTTGATGAGGGACATTAATGAGCGAGGGCGAACAATCGAATCGGTCATTGAACAATACCTCTCAGTCGTTCGTCCAATGCATAATCAATTCATAGAACCGACAAAGCGCTACGCGGATATTATAATTCCCGAAGGCGGACATAATGAAGTCGCTATTGATTTGATGGTCACGAAAATAAAAACAATTCTTGAATTTGGAACGAATTTGTAATATGATGAAGTCAGAATTCAATATAAATGAGACTATGTCGCATACCTCTTGCAGGAGCGGCATAGTGTTTTTATGAACAGGAATATGAGGAGTGTTGTATGATGGTATCAGAGAAAAAGTATCCGATGACAGCATCGGGTAAGAAAAAATTAGAAGAAGAGCTTGAGTTTCTTAAAACAGTAAAACGTAAAGAAGTAGTGGAACGCATCAAAATTGCACGGAGTTACGGAGACCTCTCGGAAAACTCGGAGTACGATTCCGCAAAAGAGGACCAAGCATTTGTCGAAGGTAAGATTTCTACACTGGAATCGATGATCCGCAACTCCGTCATCATTACAGAAAATGAAATGAATACTGACGAAGTACAACTAGGGAAAACAGTTACATTCAAGGAATTGCCTGACGGGGACGAAGAGACATATACAATCGTCGGCTCTGCCGAAGCGAATCCGATTGAAGGATTGATTTCCAACGATTCACCGATTGCAAAAGGCTTGATTGGCCGCAGTAAAGGCGATGAAGTGAAGATCTTGACTCCTGGTGGGGAAATGTCGGTCGTTATTGTTGAAATTAAGTGACCTTGAATGGCCGCCTTCAAATGAGGGCGGCCATTACTCGTTAGCAAGAAGATAGGGGGAAGGATATATGAAAGGAAATGATCCTAGATACTCGCGTGTCAATCGTAAGAAAATGCGCAACAAGAGTAACCAAATATTGAACATTATGATCGGTCTTGTCGTATTGCTGATTATCATTGTCGGCGCTTCAATCATCGTCGGGAACAATGACGATGAAGGAGAGGAGAGTGCAGTTGAACAAGGAGAGGTCGATGAAGCCGGTTCAACTGACAATCAGTCACAAAATGAAGAAAATGATTCCGGCTCCGAATCCGAAAATGAAATGGACTCCGGTGAAACTGGTGATGACGAAAGTAATGATGCGGGACAGTCAGATTCAGGAAGCGAGGAAACGGGCGAATCAGTCAGCATCGATGAAGAGGTCTCAGGTGATGAGGAGGCAGACATTGAAAAGATCGTTCCGGATAATGACGAAATTATAATGGAAACTGTCATTGATAAGGGATGGCAGCCGGTAGGAACCACTCAAACGGGCATCCACGAATCGAAATATGACGGTGAATCCGTTGATTGGAACGAAAAGAAAAAGGCCATTTCGTACGCAACCGGGCATTCCGAGGATGAATTAATTTTCTGGAAAATTAAAAACGGCGGAGGTCCCCAAAAATCGATCGGAATTGTTTCGACGAGGGATAAATCGAAGAAATACCGCGTTTTCCTAGAATGGGTCGATGGAAAGGGTTGGAAGCCTGTTCAGATGGACAATTTAAAGACATTGGATTTTGAATATTGAACAGTGGATAGTAGTCCGCGTTCGGTCGGAGGGTATACAAAGATGAAAATAGCAATCATTGGAGCAATGGAACAGGAAGTTGAAATATTAAGGGAGAAGATCGAGGATCCGATTATCGAAACGATAGCGGGCTGTGAATTCATTGAAGGAAAGATCGGGAAACATGAAATCATTCTCGTGAAGAGCGGAATCGGTAAAGTGAACGCGGCAATCGCGACTACTCTTCTTATCCAGCAATACTCGCCAGATGCAGTCCTTAACACAGGATCTGCAGGCGGATTCAAACAATCCCTTGATGTAGGAACGGTTGTCATTTCTGACGAGGTGAGACATCATGACGTCGATGCGACAGCCTTTGGCTATGAAATTGGACAAGTTCCTGGAATGCCTCCGTCCTTCCCTGCGGATGAAAAACTCATTCAAATCGCCAAGGAAGCCGTGGCCGAAATCGGTGAACATAACTATTCCATCGGATTGATAGCTTCTGGTGATGTATTTATGAGTGATGCTAAAAGGGTAGAGATTGTGAAGGGGCAATTCCCTACTATGATTGCGGCTGAAATGGAGGCGGCAGCTGTTGCACAAGTGTGCCATCAGTTCGGAACGCCGTTTGTCGTCATCCGTGCATTGTCAGATATCGCAGGGAAAGAATCGTCCATCAGCTTCGATGAATTCCTGCCATTGGCGGCAAAGCACTCATCGGAAATTGTCATGCACGCCATCTCGAAATTCTAGGATGATTATGGTAGAATGTTATCATGTTACATAATGCGTGAAGGAGGTAATAAAGGATGTTTTATTTAATGGCTGGTGTATTCGTCGTAACGGCAGTTATTGCGGTGGTCATTGCTCGTGAGGTAAGTGCAGACTGATTTTGACTATGCAGCATGAATAAAAGAAGCAATAAAGAGGCGTTTCCTTTCACAGGGCCCGTGGCCACGTGTCTGGAAACGCCTTTTCATTTGTGATGGACGGCTCTTATTCATTATACTCATGCTTGAAAAGCTGATATAGCTTAACGATGGCTCTTTTTTCGATGCGAGAGACATAACTTCTTGAAATATTGAGTTGCTGTGCAATTTCCTTCTGGGTCATCGGTTGGTCGTCGAGAAGACCGTACCTTCTCTGAATGATTTCAAGCTCTCTTCCATCCAGTTTTCCAAGATGGCGGTAAAGTCGCTCCTTTTGTTCTTTCTGCTGGACGGTTTCAATTGGCGCTTCCTCGTCGGTCTGCAACAAATCTGCTATCTGAAGGGACTGACCGTCTTTATCTGTCCCTATCGGATCGAAGAGTGATACATCCTTCTGCACTTTCTTTTGCGTACGCAAGTACATGAGTATTTCATTTTCAATACAACGGGCTGCATACGTCGCAAGCTTCGTCTTCCGATCAAGTGTGAAACTGTTTACAGCTTTCATGAGCCCGATTGTGCCGATGGAGATATAATCGTCTAGTTGTTCATGTTTTGGATGGAATTTTTTTACGACATGAGCGACGAGGCGCATATTCCTTTCAATGAGCTCATCTCTCGCACTTTCATCACCTTCTGCCAATCGTTTCAAGCAATCAGCCTCTTCCGCTTTCGATAGCGGTCGACGGAATGCCTGCCCCCTGATATAGCCGACCATAGCAGGGACTTCGACCCACAGTTGGACGAGTGCCATGACAAAACCGCTCATCGGTCCACCTCCTGTGTCGTTATATGACAGCATATGCGATGACTGCTTGTTTACATTCGGTTATAGAACGGAGAAAATCAACGGATTTCCAGCTTAGCTCAATCCGTGCCATTGGATGGCAATATGATATAATCGGAATACAATTAGAGAAATAACGGAGTGGTTAACTTGTATAAATATTTCTTGCCGGATGAATATGTTAAAGATATTTTTCAGATTTCACCGGAGGCATTAAAAGAAAAAGGAATCAAAGGAATTATCACCGACTTAGACAATACTTTGGTGGAATGGGACCGTCCGGAAGCGACGCCCGAAATAATTGAATGGGTAAAGATGATGCAGGAAGCCGGTCTCCAAGTGGCGATTCTTTCGAATAATAATCAAAGCCGTGTTGAATCGTTCTGTGATCCGCTCGGCACGCCTTTCATTTGCGACGCCCGAAAGCCGTTGGCAAGGAATTTTAAAAAGGCCCTCGCAATGATGGGCTTAGAGAAGGAAGAGGCTGTAATGGTAGGCGATCAGCTGATGACAGATGTTTTAGGTGGCAACCGATTCGGCCTCCATACAATTCTCGTAGTGCCCGTAGCTAGCTCAGACGGATTCGTAACGAAATTCAATCGGATGATCGAAAGAAGGATCTTGGCAAAACTAAAAAGCCAAGGATTGATTAAATGGGAGGAATAAGTTTGGAACGACTTACATGTATAGGGTGTGGAATTGAAATACAAACAGAGGATCCGAAAAAGGAAGGGTATGCACCTGCAGCTTCATTGGAGAAGGAAGAAGTCATTTGCAGACGTTGTTTCCGCCTTCGGAATTACAATGAACTACAGCCCGTCTCTTTATCGGGAGACGATTTTCTAGCGATATTGAATGGTATCGGGGAAAAAGATGGCCTCATCATCAAAGTCGTCGATATATTTGATTTCAATGGAAGCTGGATAAACGGCTTACAACGATTTGTCGGAAAGAAAGATATCCTTCTGATTGGGAATAAGTCTGATGTACTTCCTAAATCCATCAACCGCAATCGACTGATTCACTGGATGAAGGCTGAGTCCGCAAAACTTGGCTTGAAGCCGGTTGATGTATTGCTTATTTCGGCATACAAAGGTCATGGAATGGAAGAGGCGCTGACAGCCATAGATAAATATAGAAAAGGGAAAGACGTCTATGTCGTCGGTTGTACGAATGTCGGAAAATCAACATTCATTAACCGAATCATTAAAAACGCGACGGGCATGGGTGAAGTGATCACAACTTCGCACTTCCCGGGAACGACACTTGACCTTGTTGAAATCCCACTCGACGATGGCAAGGCCATCTATGATACGCCTGGTATCATTAACGACCATCAGATTGCCCATCATTTGGATACGAAAGACTTGAAGGCCATCACGCCCAAGAAGGAACTGAAGCCTAAAGTGTTTCAATTGAACGCGGAGCAAACATTGTTCATCGGCGGTCTAGCAAGATTCGATTTTCTATCGGGCGATCGTTCTTCGTTTACGATCCATGTCTCGAATGAAATCCCTATCCATCGGACGAAGCTTGAGAACGCAGACTCGTTGTATGCTGCGCATCTCGGAGAAATGCTCTCCCCGCCAAGCGGTGAATCCCTCGAAAAGATGCCGCCGCTCGTAAGACATGAATTTTCGATTAAAAAACCCAAAATGGATCTCGTCATTTCGGGATTAGGCTGGATCACTGTTCAGCATCCGGGTGTTGTCGTTGCGGTGCATGCACCGAGAGGAGTCGATGTAGTACTCCGTCCATCGCTTATTTAAGGAGGACTGTTTCATGAAAAAGTGGTATGCGGTCATCGGTGACCCAATTGCTCAATCGATGTCTCCAATAATGCACGATACGTGGTTTCAGGAAAACGGGATCGACGCATCCTATATACCGATCCATGTAGAGGCAAATCATTTGGAGGATGCCGTTGACAGCTTGAAACGTTTAGGTTGCAGTGGGTGGAATGTTACAGTGCCTCATAAAAGTGCAATCATTCCTTTCCTCGATCAGGTGGACGAGGAAGCAAGGCAGATGAACGCCGTGAATACTGTAAAAGTCCTTGATGATGGAACATTATTCGGAACGAATACCGATGGACGAGGTTTTGTCCGCTCCTTGCAAGAAACTGGAACTACTCCTGAAGAAGTCGGAGAGTTGCTCATCATAGGCGCTGGCGGTGCAGCTGCAGGCATTTCCTATGCACTTGAATCGGCGGGTTTCAGCCCAATTGCCGTTACGAACCGCACAATAGAGAAAGCAAAGCAAATGTCCAAAAGCATTACAGGAAGTTACGCTATACAAGTAGACGACGCGCAATCTGAAATTAGTAAATTCGGTTTGATCGTTCAAACGACTTCTGTCGGGATGAATTTTGCACAAAGTGGATTCCCACTTGATCCGAACGGCATTTCCGAAGGCGCAACGGTCGCTGACATCATCTACAATCCATTGGAAACCGAATTTCTCCGCCGTGCCCGGGAGGCTGGCGGCAAGACGATGAACGGGATCGGTATGTTTGTCCACCAAGGTGCATTGGCTTTTGAGCTTTGGACAGGTGTCTACCCGGATACGAAGAAAATGATTTATTCAATTACAACTGAACTTGGAGGAAAATAAATGTTAACAGGTAAACAAAAAAGTTATTTACGAAGTGAAGCGCATCATCTACAACCGATTTTTCAAATTGGAAAAGGTGGCTTGACTGAACCGATCATCAAACAGATCGAAGAGGCGCTAGAAGCTCGTGAATTGATTAAAGTGAGCATTCTTCAAAATTGTGAAGAGGATAAAAATACGATTGCGGAAAGACTGCAAGAGGCAGGAATTGAGGTCGTGCAAGTGATCGGTAAAATCCTCGTGCTTTACAAAGAGTCGAAGGAGAAAAAGCGGATCGTTTTACCTTAAGGAGGACAACATGAAAAAGATCGGACTGCTGGGCGGTACTTTTAATCCACCGCATATCGGACATCTTATCATGGCGAATGAAGTGAAGCATGCACTGCAACTTGATGAAGTGCGGCTTATGCCCACTTCGATTCCGCCTCATAAAGCGGACCCATCAGATGCAACTCCGGAGCAACGGTTGCGAATGGTGGAGCTTGCCGTCTCAGGTACACCCGGATTGACCGCATCCTCTTATGAAGTTGACCGGGGCGGTGTCTCCTACACATATGATACGATGAAAGCCTTAAAGAAGCAGGAACCGGATACCGAATTCCACTTTATCATCGGCGGCGATATGATCGATATGCTGCACAAATGGTATAAAATCGATGAACTGATGAAAATTGTGACGTTTGTCGGGGTGGGGAGACCGGGTACTGTAGGTGAAACGCAATATCCGATCACAATGATTCAGATCCCGGAAATCGATTTGTCTTCGACGGTGATCCGTAATCGGCTGCAAACAGGCGGCACGATACAATTCCTTGTACCGGACGACATCGAGACGTATATCCGACAGGAGGGACTCTATGCAAACCGGACCAATGGTAGCGGAACTTGAAAAAAGATTGCCGAGAAGGCGTTTTGAGCATGTAATGAGGGTGACGGAAAAAGCGAAGGAATTGGCATCACGATACAATGTTCCGGTAGACAAAGCGGAAAAGGCGGCACTGTTCCATGATATTGCGAAATTCATGGAGCCAGCCGATATGCGAAAGCTTATTGAAGAAAATGGGGAAGACAAAAGGCTTCTTTCCTTCCATCATGAACTTTGGCATGCGGCGGCAGGACGAATCATTGCTGAGAAGGAGTTCGGAGTGAAGGATATGGATATCCTAAACGCCATCCGCTTTCATACGACAGGCAGAGCGGGCATGTCGGACCTTGAGAAGCTTGTTTATATTGCTGATCTCATTGAGCCGGGACGGAATTTTCCGGGCATCAAGGAGCTGCGAAACGCAGCCGATCTGCAGATAGACGAGGCGATGAAGGTTTGCATCGTCCATTCTGTGCTCTATCTTATCGATAAGCGTGTCGCTGTCTTCCCGGACTCCATCGAATGCTATAATGAACACGTACAAAGAATTTGAAACAGCCAACTACGAAAGGAAACGTGAAAATATGTCAACTTTACTTGAAACAGCTTATAAAGCGGTAGACGATAAGAAAGGGCAAGACATTGTCGTATTGAACATGGAGGGAGTTTCACTCATCGCAGACCAATTCATCATTTGTCATGCGAACTCGGAGCGTCAAGTGCAAGCAATTGCCAGGGAAGTTGCCGATAAGGCTTCAGAAAACGCATTTGAAGTCAAAAGAGTGGAAGGGATGGACAACGGCAGATGGGTCCTCGTTGACTTGGGCGATGTAATCGTCCACGTATTCCATAAGGATGAGCGAGGATATTATAACTTGGAGAAGTTATGGGGAGACGCTCCATTGCTGAAAATGGACGATGGACAATAAAGAGGCTTATACGGACTTCGCCCTCGTCTATGATGAATTGATGATTGATATCCCATACGATGCATATGTAGATTTGATCTCCCTTGCTGCTGACGGGATAAAAGAAAAGAAAATCATCGATGTCGGTTGCGGGACGGGTTTGCTTTCTGTAAAGTTATCGCAAGGTGGGGCATTTGTGACAGGGATCGATTTATCTAGGGATATGCTCAATGTCGCAGAAAAACGCGCAAATGATCTTTCCTTGGATATTGATTTTCTGGAAAAGCCAATGCAGGCAATAGAAGGGGAAGAGCAATTTGACGTTGCTGTCATAGCGATTGATTCGCTGAACTACTTACCGGACCGTGAAAGTGTCCTCGACACTTTCAATGGCATCCATTCTGTCTTGAAGAATGGTGGAGTGCTCGTTTTCGACGTGCATTCCACCTTCAAGACCGATGTCATTTTCATGGAAGGTCCATTCACTTTCAATAATGATCGTATCGCATATATTTGGAATACAGAAGAAGGCGATGAGGAGCATTCCGTCATGTCGGAACTCAGTTTTTTCGTAAAAGAGGATAGCGGCCTTTACCGCCGATTCGATGAAAGGCATCAACAACGGACTTTTCATGTGTATGAATACGTAGATTTATTGCGGGAAGCCGGTTTTACGATAGAACGTATTTTTGCAGATTGGGAAGATGAACCCCCACACGAAGAAAGTGAAAGAATATTTTTTCAAGCGCGTAAATGAAACTTCCAATTTCATTGGAAATCGGATATAGTGGGATATGACTCCATATGGATGCCTCGTAGAAAGGGTGGTAAAGCTGTTTCTATCAATCGTATCCGGAAAATGGCGTACGATCATCACCCCTATTGCAGCAATCGCTGTACTATCCGCAATTCTGTTCTTTCCCCGAGGGCAGGCCGACAGTCAACTGACAGTCGCAAGCGGACAATCCCCAATTTTAGATGTTATACAAGAGCAACAACAAGAAGAGCAACCGATTGAAAGTATTGAAACGGCCCCGATGACGATCATGGTCGATATCCAAGGCGCCGTGAAGTATCCTGGCGTCTATTCACTCATGGAAGGGGATCGTCTGATCGATGCCATTCATGCGGCAGGAGGCTATTTGGCTGATGCGGATTCCCGAATGCTAAACCATGCTATGAAACTTCCAGATGAGTTTTTCATTTATGTGCCTAGGGAAGGCGAAGAAGTTGATTTTTCCGGGTCATCCGGTTCTAGTCATCTCCAGCTGGGCGGTGTCTCGAAGGATGACGGAAAAGTGAACATCAATACCGCGGATGCGCAAGAGCTCATGACAATTCCGGGAATCGGACCGTCAAAGGCCGCTGCCATCATTCAATATCGTGAGGAGCATGGGCTATTCGCTTCCCCTGAAGCCATAATGGAAGTGTCAGGAATCGGGCAAAAGACGTTTGACAAGCTTGAGTCTTTCATTACGGCAAAATAATTGAAACTGTTTGGAGGCATACATATGGAGCGTATTACTTGGGATCAGTTTTTCATGGCGCAATGCCATTTGCTTGCGGTCAGAAGTACTTGCACAAGACTGACGGTCGGAGCGACAATCGTCAGAGACAACAGGATTATAGCGGGGGGCTATAACGGCTCCATTTCAGGCGGGGACCATTGCATCGATCATGGATGTTATGTTGTCGGAAATCATTGCGTCCGAACAATTCACGCTGAGATGAACGCACTGCTCCAATGTGCGAAATACGGAAGTCCTGTTGAAGGAGCATCCTTGTATGTGACTCATTTTCCTTGTTTGCAATGCTCGAAAGCGATCATCCAGTCCGGAATAAAGACTGTCTACTATGCGTCGGATTATAAGAATGACCAATACGCCATAGAGCTTTTCAGGCAATCCGGAGTAGAAATCAGACATATCCCTTTCGATGTTAGCAAGGTGGATTTCACAAAGGAAGGCAAGTTGCAGCTCATCAATGACTTGCTTGCAGAAATGGAATCATTAGGCGCGCCGACCGAAGAGCTTGTTCCATTCAAAAAAAGGGTGGATGACTTATTCGGCAAGTAATCGGCGAAATTCGTCTTATTAATATTTGCGTGCCGGTAGCCGTATCTGCTTTTGCTGCATACGGACCGGCGCAAGTTTTACTCCTCAATCTATTGCTTATCCCCATTTTTCTCCGTAGAAAAGAAGTCGCCACTCCGACACTCGCATTGGCGGCGTCATTATTCTCCTATTTTTACATTTCATTGCATATACCTGAACTTGATGAAGGCGGACAACCTGCCACCTTGAATTTGACATGGACCGATCAAGTCAAAATTGATGGTGGAAAAATGAAAGGATTTGCGAAGACCGACACCGGCGAAATTGTATACGCCTTGCTGAAATTCGAAAATGAAGCCCAGAAATTACAATTTCAAAACTTGCATATCCCTTCTTACCATTTTACTTTGGAAGGGGCTTTTCAGGAACTGCCCACCTCGGCACATGAATATACCTTCAACATGGAACGTTACTTAAGAATGAATGGCGCTATTGGCATGTTCGAATCCGATAGATTACTAAGCTTAGAAATCAATTCAGGATTGAAGACGATTTTATCGGAGCGAAGGTGGAATGTGAAGCAGCATATTCAAGGAACTTTCCCGGAATCGCTCGTAACGGAAGCGCAAGCCTTGCTCATCGGGGATCGGAGCGGCATGGATGAACAGATGGCTTCCAGATATAGGACTCTTGGAATCACCCATCTATTTGCCATATCGGGTTTGCATGTCGGACTGCTGACGTTTCTATTTCGAAACCTGTTTATCAGATTGTCGGTCAGGATAGAAACGATCGATAATTTTCTGATCATTCTTTTGCCGATCTACGCAGTAATAGCGGGTGGAGCGCCATCTGTTTGGCGGGCAGTATCCGTGACGATACTCATACTGCTTACTGCGACGGGGCGATTCAGAATGAGAATGGATGATGCACTTGCTATGAGTGCCGCCGGCTTTATCCTTTGGCAGCCATTCGTCGTATTCCAGCCCGGATTCCAACTATCTTATTTGGCGGCATTCTCGTTAATTTACTCGACAAGGATTCTATCGCGTCCTACATCTGCAATTACGTTGTCATTTCTAGTGACGTCCATCACTCAATTGGCGTTATATCCAATCCTTTTGTACCACTTCTATGAGTTGTCCATATCGTCATTCATCGTAAATCTTTTCTATGTTCCACTTTATTCTTTCGTCATTTTACCGATGAATATCATTTTACTATTATTGACCTATGGACTGGCTCCCATCGCTGAAATTGTCTTTTCGCTCTATGTCCCGTTTAGAAGCTGGATTGAAGCATGTACAGAATTTCTGGCTTCTTTACCGTATCAAGTATGGGTTCCAGGTCGGCCAGGTCCATTTACATCGATACTCGCTATATGCGGTACTCTCTTATTTTTAGTTGCCCTGGAAAGAGAAGTGAAAGCTTTTCGGGCTGTCCCGTTCGTCTTAATACCGGCAATTATTATTCACGCGGTTTCGTATACGGATTCCGAGACGAAAGTGACGTATCTTGATGTTGGACAAGGGGATGCAATTGTCATCGAACTCCCGCATCGCAGAGGAGTATATCTGATTGATACAGGAGGGACCGTGAATTTTGGCGCACCCAACTGGCGCACGCCTGAAAAAGCATTCGAAGTGGGCAGAAGCATTGTCGTCCCTTTCCTAAAAGGGAGAGGAATTACTAAAATTGATAAATTAATATTAACCCATGCGGACAGCGATCATATGGAAGGTGCGGACGAAGTTCTGGAAGAGGTCCAAGTGAAGGAGATCCATATTTCACCGGGTAGTGAAAAGGAAAAGACGATGGAAGATGTTATGCGGATAGCTATAGACAAGAGAATCCCTGTTTTTGCGATGAATGAGGGGGGCAATTGGTCGGACAAGTCCTCAGATTTTTATTATATGGCACCTGCCGTCGGTCCATACAATGGGAATGATAGCTCCCTTGTGATCTTCATGACGACAGAAGGGGTTTCATTCCTGTTCACCGGAGATTTGGGGGTTGAAGGAGAGAGGAAGCTCCTCCGAAGATATGGGGATTTCGATTGGGGAAAAGTGATCCTGAAAGCCGGCCATCACGGCAGCCATACGTCCAGCTCAGATGAATTCATTAGAGCTCTGCAACCGGAACTGACAATTTTCTCATACGGGAAGGATAATCGGTATGGGCATCCTCACGCAGAAGTGTTGGAGACTTTTAAAAAGTATGGACTCTCGACGATGTCAACGGCTGATCACGGCTCAATAACGGTTTCCGTGAAAAGAGGCGGCGGCTATTCTGTTGTGCCGCAATAAAATGAAAAGACGGCCTTGTCCATTCCAAGTGGGAAATGAACAGGCCGCCTTTCAGGAGTGCTATTAGTGCGCGACGAAGTCTACGATTGTAGCAATAACGAAAATTGCAGAAAAAGCAACGAAAGCTACAATGAAACCGACACCAGAGTCGATTAAATCATTGCGTTTAGACTGTACGTCATGTTCAAACTCATTCATTGCTACACCTCCTAATTCCTTTATAGTATAGATGATAACGAATAAAAAATCTATATCAAACGTTCTTTTATGCCGGGTTTGTGACAATCGACACAAATTGTTCATAGTCGTGAATTGGTAATGTATAATGGGACAATGTGAGTGACTGGAGGGATTCAAATGGTCAACGCGATCTGGAAAAGCATAGGAGAAGGGAAAGTTGAACCTGTTTATTTGTTGACGGGCGTCGAGCAGCATTTGATTGATACCACAATCAAAAGGATTATGAAGGCGATGCCTGACATCGATGAGAGTTCGGTCGTCCGTTTTGATTTGGAGGAAACGCCGATTGAAGCTGTTCTTGAAGAGGCGGACACACTTCCATTTTTAGAAGATAGGAAATTAATCATCGCCAATAATGCATCATTCCTGAAGGCGGCCGATAAAACGAAGGAGAAAGTCGTACATAATATCGCATTACTGGAGTCTTGGCTAAGTAATCCATCACCAACAGCAACTGTGCTGTTTTTGGCGCCTTATGAAAAACTGGATGGGCGGAAAAAGATTGTGAAGGTGATGCAACAAAGAGCGGTTGTCGTTGAAGCAATGCCGCTGACCGGCCGAGATTTGACTACATGGATTCAAAACGAAGCAGGAAGGAATGGCGTCAAAATCAATCCGGAAATTGCGCAAAGCCTCGTGGAAATGGCAGGTGATAGCCTATTGACCCTTTCGAGTGAAATCGAAAAAATAGGCATGTATATGAATGGGGAAGGAGAAGTGACAAGAGAGATCGTCGAAATGCTCGTACCCCGTTTGCCTGAAATGGACGTCTTTCGCCTGACAGATGCATACATGACCGGCAATGTGAAAAGGACAATAACAATCTACCATGATTTACTGCGTAATGGCGAAGAGCCAATTATGCTGACATCCCTCATTGCAGGACAAATCCGATTGATGATTCACGTTACGTCATTAGTGAAAAAAGGTTACCAACAACAGCAAATCGCAAAAACATTAAACGTCCATCCATACCGGGTGAAGTTAATTATGGATAATCGTAGTATACCTAAAATGGAAAGGCTACTCCTTATCTTAGAGAAACTAGCCCGTATCGACCATCAATTAAAGTCAACGAGCGGCAAAAGGGAAAGAGTGCTCGAAATCTTTTTCATGGAGCCACTAAGAGTGTAAATAGAAAAGGCTGTCCACTTTGTCGATTAATCGACACGAGTGACAGCCTTTTTTACTTATTACTTATAGAGCTTTTTTTGTAAGACGTGCTTTTTGACGAGCAGCTGTGTTTTTGTGGATAAGACCTTTACGAGCAGCTGTATCCAATCTTTTGACTGCGTCTTTCAAAAGTTCAGAAGCGTTCTCTTCTTTATTGATGAGCGCAGTGTCAGCTTTACGCACAGCAGTACGCATTGCAGCTTTGTATTGAGAGTTTTGCTCATTCGCTGCGGCACTTTGTTTAACGCGCTTAATTGCACCTTTGATGTTTGGCATTCCATTCACCTCCAATTTCAGGTAAGGCAAGAGTGTTTCCATAATAGCATTCGGATATCTCTTTACAACATTAACATTTTAGCAAAAACCTAGCTTTAACGCAATAAAAATATGCAAAGAATATTTCCTTTACACAACGTGCAAACTGCATGTTGAGGTGATGACAATGGATAAGTACGACTTTTACCGGACGGACCTCTTAGTTGAAAACGAGGAAATGGTTCGCCACCGGACAGAAAAAGAAAAACAGAAATTAAAGGATTCCGAAGGTATACAATTTGACGAACAACGAAAGGGCAGAGTGATTTTGACGTCTGTCAAAATTAATGCTGAAGGGGAGAAGAAAATCGGCAAGAAAAGAGGGACCTATTTGACGTTGACGAACCCTACGTTAACGCATACCGATCGTGAAGGCCTCCAAGAGATGACGGAAATGCTCAAAGCGAAACTAACCGAAATGACTTCGGGATTAACGGATTTGAAGAAGGGGAAAATCCTAATGGTAGGTCTCGGCAATCGGGAAGTAACTCCAGACGCTGTCGGTCCGTTGACGATGGATCGTTTGAAAGAAATTGTCCCTTTATATTATTCAGACGAGGGAAGCGAAGTATTTGTCTATGCTCCAGGAGTGACGATTCAGACTGGACTCGAGACGGCAGATTTTGTCAAAGCATTGGTGAACGAAATCAAACCTGATCTTCTGATCGTCATAGATGCATTAGCCGCCCGAGATAGTTCAAGATTATGCAAAACAATCCAAATGACAGACACAGGTATACATCCTGGCTCCGGAGTAGGAAATAGCCGAAAAGAGTTATCGAGAGAAACTCTTGGCATCCCGGTCATTGCCATCGGCATCCCGACTGTAGTAGATGGCCCGGTATTGATTGCAGATGCCATTAATACGCTATTTAGTTATATCGCGTCCAAAATCGAGGAGGAAAGTCATCCTTCCTCAAGGCTGTCCGTAGGGAATTGGCTGCATACCCCTAATAAGGATGCAGATCGGACGAAATTGATTCCTATTTTCGGTGATTGGACTTCATGGCCGCATGAGGAAAGGATTCAATTATTTGAAGAAGTATTATCGAACCATGACCTGAATACATTCATATCACCAAAAGAGATCGATTCATGGGCCGCTCTTTATGCGGAGACTTTAACCGACTCCATCAGTGAGTGGATTGAGGACATTAAAACGAGTCATTGACCCCAACTTCAACGCATATAGTTGAAGACGGGGGGATGTCGCATGAAGAAAAATCTGCAAATATGGATTGCAATCGTATTCGTTCTTTTCCTGTTCCCGGTACTCATCCAATTCATACCGGAAGAATCGAAAATCTCAAATTCGAAAATCATCAAGGAAAATGCAATGATCGTTTACGCCTCGAACATCGTTGAAGAAGAGAAAGCAGAACCTGAACCTGAAGCCGAAGTCATGGAGGAGCCCGAAACGAATGCCGGGAAAGTTTTGCTTTATTTTACTCATGCCTACGAGGCGTATGAACCAATCACAAAAGCGGCTGATGGAAAAATCGCGGTAAACCATCAGACTGAAAATGTGATGAAGATGGGTGATAAACTCAAAGGATCACTTGAATTGAATGGTGTGGAGACGGATACGTTGAAAAAGATGGTGCCGATTCATTCACGTGCCTATAAGGATATGAGACCGTTCGTAAAAAAACAGCTTTCCGAAAAAGAATATGATTTAATTATTGACATCCATCGGGATGCAGTCGGACCTGAAAAGACGACGATTGTTCATGAAGAGGAACGTTATGCGAAAGTTGCATTTGTACTTGGGTTAGATAACCCTTCCTATAAAAAAAATGCAGTGATGACGAATAGGC